>NZ_QZFV01000068.1:0-97824 GCF_003600245.1 Amycolatopsis panacis | reverse complement strand
CCACATATCGCCAAGAAACTCCTGCGTCCCGTTATGACGCAGATACATGCACGCGATCTCCACCGCCCGGTGCAATCCACACGACTTCGGCCGCCCGATCTTCTTATTCCACGGCTCGGTCAACGATCCACGGACTCGCCACACAAGCTCCTGCATCTGCGACAACATGAGGCCTGTAGTACGATGGTAGCGCAACGGTTCTCCCGGGTATTGAGAATTCTTTGGTCGGAACTCTCAAATTTTCTCGCGAGGACCGTTGCCTTTCTCGGTGACACGCCGGAGCGGATCAGAAATTCGCGTAATTACTCACAATGGTTTTGAATAACGCTCACAGTTGGAGTTGACGACTGTACTGTTCCGGAAAAGAAAAAATAACGAATGTGAAGCCATGCTGTCCGACTTGATGCTCAAAATACGGCAAGGGCTCAGGTGGCACCATGAGATCGTGAAACATGCACATGAGATACAAGCACTGCTAAGAAGTGGTCACTGATCCGAATATCCTTTTTTCGAAAAATGTAATGTGTATTTGGTGAACACGGACCGGTCGGTGTTCGTGGCATCGCTAATAGTCTTAGGAGGTTGCAGTGGCCGGGTTGGGGTCCCGGCCTGGCTTGTGACGCCTGTCGCGAACGTAGACTGTTGCTTGTTTTCCTTCACCGGGAATGCGCCGGTCGAGGTCGAACAGCGTGGTTGCGGTGATGAGGTCGCTGAGCTTGGAGTAGCCGTAGGTGCGGGAGTCGAACTCCGGGCGTTGCTTGGTGATGATGCTGCCGACCGCGGACAGCGGTGCCCAGCCGTCGTCGTCGGAGGCGGCTTCGACGGCGTTGCGCAGCAGGGTGACCAGGGTCGTGTCGCCCTTCAGTTGGGCGCTGGAGGTAACCGATTTCGGTGCGAGCGTCGTCTCGGCCGTCGCTGCGGAGTGTACGGCGTAGGCCAGGTTTTCGACGTAGACGAATTTGTCGCAGGCGGCGACGAAAGGCTTGGGTGTCTTGCGCTCGCCGAAGCCGTACACGGTGAGCCCGGATTCGCGCAGCCGCGCCGCCAGCCGGGTGAAGTCGGAGTCGCTGGAGACGATGCAGAACCCGTCGAAGCGTTGGGAGTAGAGGAGGTCCATGGCGTCGATGACCATCGCGGCGTCGGTGGCGTTTTTGCCGGTGGTGTAGGCGAATTGCTGGATGGGCTGGATCGACTGGGCGAGCAGGTGGTCTTTCCATCCTTTGAGGTTGGTGCCTGTCCAGTCGCCGTAGGCGCGTTTGACGTGCGCGGTGCCGTACTTGGCGACCTCGGCGAGCAGGGCTTCGGTGATTGAGGGCTGTGCGTTGTCGGCGTCGATGAGCACCGCGAGTTTCGCAGTGCTGTCGCTGCTCGTGGCCACCTGCTGCCTCCTCCGCTGACAATGCCAGCTGTCTTGCCCGCAGCCGCTCGCCCGATCGCCGCTGCGGTGGGCAACTACGGTTCGGTCGGACGTTTCAGCGCCGAAGAGTACGTCGTGCGGTTGCCTGTGTTCCCGAGCATACGGTGGTGTAGGTGACTCAGCACCCCGCTTTGATCTGCGCTGGCGTGGAGTCCCAGGCGATCCAGCGGACGCTCAGTCGGTGAGTGCGCGGGGTGTGGGGCTGAATCGGTCTGCGAGCAGGTCGTCGAGCAGGGCAGGCACGGCGGCGGGCAGGAGCTTGTCGCGGCACTGCCGTAGCTCGTCTGCTGTCCACCAGCGGCGCTCGATCAGCCCTGTCTTCTCGTTCTCGGTGGGTTTGAGTGCGACTTGCGGCGCGGTGGTCGGTGTGCGGCTGAGGAAGACGTGCTCGATGCGATGGTGGTCGCGGTTTTTTGTAGCGGAAGCGGGATTCGCGGATCCACAGCTCGCGGTCGAGAGTAGTGAGCGTGATCCCGGATTCCTCGGCGAGTTCGCGGCACGCTGCGGTACGGAGGTCTTCGCCTTCGTGGAGGCCGCCGCCGGGCAGTTCCCACCAGTGGTGTTCGGGGTCGGTGGGGTCGAGAGCGTGGATGAGCAGTACGCGGTCGGCGGGGTCGAGCAGGAGGACGCGGGCACCGATTCGTGGCGTGACCGTGCTGGTGGAGGCAGGCATCCTGCGGCAGATCCCTCGCGTTCGGCGGACGGGCATGCGGCCCAGCAGCCGACGACGAGCTATGGAGGCCGAGCGAGTTAGAACAGAGTCGGCTCCGGTTCGGCGCGTGTGGCCGCCGTGGCGGGGTTCGATGTTAGCAGTGAGATAGCCGCGGTCATCGACACCCGCACGGCGAGTCCCGAATGGTCGGTGAGCCGTGGGCGTGGTCGTAGCGGTAGCCCAGGTCCGCGCGTCGTGCCCAGCTGTGCGCGACGGAGTCGGGGTGCAGGTGCCGGTACAGGTCCGCCAGGCCGTGCTGCTCGGTCAGCCCGGTGTAGAAGTCGTACTCGACCGGGGCGAACTGGCCGCGATGCGGCGGCTGGTGGGCGGGTTCGAGCACGTTGAGGTCGCCGAGCAGCAGCGGTGCCTTGCTCGCGGTGGCCTCGAGGGCACGGCTGAAGTGCTGGATCCAGGTCTTCTTCCGTTCGGTCTTCGCGGCGGTGGCGTCGTGAGAAGGCACGTAGGCGCCGATGACGCGCAGGGGTCCGTCGGCGGTGTCGAGCACGATGCCGGCTGCGCGAGCGGGCAGGTAGTCCAGCGTCGCGCCGAGCGGGTCCGGGGTGGAGGCGAGCTTGCTGACGATCATCACGCCGAGTTCGCCGGGCGCGTGGTCGGGAAAGGTCACCGCGTAGCCGGCGGCGGAGAACGCCTCGGCGAGGAACTGGCTTCCCGCGGTGGCCTTGGTTTCGGTCAGGACCAGCACGTCCTCGGTGCGTTCGGCGAGCCAGCACAGCTGGCGCTGGGCGCGCTCCAGCGACGGGGCGCCGACGTTGACGGTGATCAGGCTCAAGACATGCCGGACTCTTCTCGGTCAGGACGTGCTGGACGAGGGACGCGACCGTCGCGGCGATCGCGTCAGGCGGGCCAATGGTGGCGTTCAGGCCGACGACTGGCCAGCCCCGGTGTTCCAGGTCGGCAGGGCGTCGGCATAGAGGGCGGTCTCCCTCTCGCTGTTGTCTTTGGCGCGCTCGAAGCGGCTGTTCCCTCCGCGCGCTCGCAGCCGGGCGTCGATCACCTGCGGGACGCCATTGAGGATGATCGACAGGTTCGGCCGGTAGATGCCGTGGTTGAGCTGCCACACGGTCTGTGCGGGGACATCATCCAGCTCTTGCAGCACCAGGGAGGACGCCACGTAGCGGTCGCACACCGCCACGTGGCCCTTGCACAGCGCGAGCAGGATCTCGGCAGCGAGCTGGTGATGCCGGTCGGCCGCGCACAGGCAGGCCAGGGCCATGCCCCGCGGAGCAAGGCGCGCCCACCGACGGAATGGGTCAGGTTTGAGCGGGCAGGGTGGTGGCGAGCCATTGCTGGTCGTCGCCGTTGCTGTCGGCGAACTGCTGGATGGGTGCGCCGTTGTGGGTGGCGGAGTCGAAGGCGGTGGCGACGCCGCCGCTGAAGACGCTCTGGAGCTTGACGGCGCCGTTCTTGCCGGTGACGAAGGTCCATTGCTGGTTGATGTCGAGGCGGCAGGGGTACTGCGTGAGTGCGACGCCGTTGCGGGCCTGGTAGCCGGTGACGTCGAGGCACTTGCGTGAGTTGGCGTTCTTCAGCGCGTATTTGTGGGCGCCGAGGTCGACCAGTTCCCAGCGCTGTTTGCCGTTGTTCACGCAGTCCCAGAGTTCGGTGCCGCGGCCGTCGGCAAGGGCGTCCTCGGCACCGCCGGAGACCTGGACACAGCGTTGGGACTGGACGCCTTTGAGTTCGAGGACGCCGGGTTGCATGGCGATGGTCTTGCCGGTGTGGTTGACGTCGATCAGGCGCCAGGCCTGGTTGCCGCTGTGGGTGTTGGTGTACTGGACGACCAGGGTGGCGTTGTCGGTGCCGCCGTTCGCGGTGCTGGCGGCCTTGCCGCTCTTGACGTTACGCAGCTCCATCATGCCGTCGTCACCGACCGGTATGAACTCCCACATCTGCTCGGTCGCACTTTCGACGCAGTCGTTCTGCACGAGGGCGTCGTTGTTGTTCACACCGCCACCCGCGACCGCGAGGCATTTCAACGAGTTGACGTTCTGCAGCGCGTACTTGTCGTTGCCCTTGGCCCGCAGCACCCAGCGCTGCTTGTTGCCGTTCACGCAGTCCCAGAGTTCGGTGCCGGCGCCGTTGTTCTCCGCGCCCTGCCCCCACAGTCCCGCGACCTGCAGGCACCGCCCGGACTGCAATCCCTTGAGTTCGATGACCAGGCCTTCGGCGGGCTTGGCGAGGTCGAGCTTGGCGGCATCGTGCTGCCCCTTGTCCAGGAAAGCGCTCAGCACGGCCAGCGTCGGAGTTTTCAAGGCCTCTCGGGCGGCGGCGGCCAGGTGGGGGCGGAAGCCGTCGCGCTCGGCGGCGTCGAGGATCTCCTTGGTCTGACGGGTCTTCAGCCCGAGGTCCTTGGCGTCGCGGGCTTCGATGTCGCGCTGGTGGGCCGCGTGCACCCCGGTGGCGATGAACTGCTTCAACGCGGCGGGGGTGTTGGCGTCGAGTGCTGTCCTGGCCGCGATCTTGACCTCGGCGCCGGTGGTCTTGGTCCAGATCATGTCCACGAAGTCCCGGTCGGGCAGGTTCTTCATGTTGTCATCGGCCACGACGCCGAGAGCCGCCGAGACGGCCAGCGCTTTGGCTTCCTGAGCCTCTTTCAGCTCCTTGGCTTTACGTTCGGCTTCTTTCGCGTCCGAGATCTCTTTCTGCCGATCGAGTTCACGCGCGTCGTAGATACCCTTGTTGATGAACTTCTGGTAATCTTCGGGGGTACTCTCCGGCCGGAGCGCGTCAGCGGCGGCGTTCTTGACCGCGGATCCGTCTTTGGCTTTCTGCCAGACCCGGAAGACGAATTCCTTGTCCGACAGGTTGATGACCTCGTCGGTGGCTTCCATGCCGGGCACCTGCGCGACAGCGTTGCGTTTGGCGGTGCGGGCCTTCTGCTTGGCGAGATAGTCGGCGATCTCGTTGTCGTCGTCGGCCTTCTTCGCGGTGTAGATGCCGGTCTTGATGAACCGGGTGCACGCGTACTCGTCGGAGCTGGTGAACGCCAGCAGCGCGGCGTTTTTGACCTCGCTGCCCTCCTTGGCCTTGCGCCACAGCGCGAGCACGAAGTTCTTGTCGTTGAGGACCAGCATGTCCTCCCGGGCGCTGATGCCCAGGACGGCGGCGGCCTTGAACTTCTCGTCGGTCGTCGACTCCTCCAGCAACGCCGGCGCCGACACGGCTGCGGGGGTCGGTGCGGGCGCGGCCATCGCGGCCGGCGGACCCAGCGTCGTCGCGAATATCGCCAGAGCCAGCGAACCGATGGCGACGTGACGCCCGCCACCCGAAATGGTCATTCCCCGCGCACGTCTACTACGCATTCATGCATCCCCTCGAAACGTGGTGAAACCGTTCCACCCATGAGCGCATCGATTACTGACTCCCCGGCGTTACGTCCGTTATGGCAGACCCCGTGTTTTGTGTCCTGGATCACCAGTGAGGTTTGTTTGCGCTTGCGCAGCGACCATCCCGTGCTGTTGGATGGATTACCGTGCGGGCCATTCGGTATGTCATACGAAGGTCACTGACCAGTCGAGGGGAATTGTTATGAACAGGCGATCGTTGGTCGCGGTCGCGTTGCTCGCGGCTACGACTGTCGAGATGGTGACTGTCGCACCGACAGCCGTCGCGGCTTCCGCGACGGCGGGGACCGTCGCCGGTCAGGTCGGCTGGAAGCAGGCCATGGTTCGGCGGCTCACCGAAAAGGACGCCCGATCCGAGGTGCGGCTCGCCGCGTGGAACGCGTTACTGAGCAAGGATGTCGACGCCGCGGTCACGCGATTCCTCGCACCGGGCGGGGGTTACGAGACAGCGAAGACGCGCGCCGCACGCAACGCCGCGCGCAACGAGGACATCATCCGTCGGGTGCTGTCGACCACGTCCGCGCTGGCCTCGCCCGCGGTGCACATCGCGGCAACCCGGGCTTCGCACGGAACCCTGGACGAGCAGGACGAGTTCGTGCGCACGGGATGGGACCAGGCCAGAGCACAAGACGAGAACTCCGATGGCCGGAAGGATCGTGAGGTTGCGCGCCAGGCGCAGGCCGATCGCGACTACGTCACCAGGCTCGCCGCGAACGCCCCGGGCCAGTGGGTGCGGGCCGCCGCCCAGCGGGCCATCGGGAGCGACGCCGGCCTCGTGGAGTTCTTCGGCTACGAATGGGCCGGCGCGGCCCGCTGCGACGTGCAGGCCTACCGGGTTCGGCTGGCCGATCAGGAACTGCTCTGGCAGGCACGGCTGAGCCAGCTTGTCAGTTTCGCCGAGGAGGCCGAGGCGGCGTTGGCGCGTGCCGAGGCGGCTGTAGCGGACAACGCCCGAGCTGCGGCCGTGCAAGCCTGGCGCACCGTCGCCGAGCATGCCACCGCTGCTGAACATGGCTGGGACACCGAGCGGCAGCGCGCGGCTGAGCAGGCGAAGTCGTGGGGCGCCGTCGCCGAATTCGCGAAGACCGCGAGCACGGCGCAGGACTGGACCACCATCGCCCGGCAAGCCGATGAGAGTCACGCCGCGTGGGCCGACGAACAGGCGTGGGCCCAGTCGCAGGCAGCACGGTGGCGGACACTCCTCGACACCGCCCGCGCCGGTGAGGCCCGCGCTGCGGCTTCCCGCTGATTTTCGTCCACACGAGACGTCACTCTGACTTCAGGAGTAGCTTTCCCATGCGCACCAACATCTTTAACGCCTTACTGAGACACGGGCGGGGGATTTCGCGCGCGCTGGTCGCCGTACTGGCCTTCGCGGTGTTCCTCGGTTTGGCCGCGCCCGCTCAGGCACTCGACACACCACCACCCACGACCGCCGCGCAGCCGATCTCTCCGCCGATCACTGAGGAAGAAGCCGCGTTCAACCGGCAGCTGGTTCATGACATCGTCGATTTCACCAGCGATGCCGAGGTTCGTGACGCGGCGAAAGCCGCCTTGGCGACCAACGATCCGGTGAAGATCAAGGAATACCTCGACGTCGGCGACGCGCTCGCCAAAAAGGCCGCCGCCGAGCGGAAGAAGCGCGTCGTCGTCGAGAACCGCGCCCAGGTCGCCGAATGGGCACGCACCGCCGGCCCCACCGCACGGGCCCGCGCCGCCGAACTACTCGCCGGTGGCGACGACGCACGGATCGCCGACTTCGTCGCGTTCGGCAAGCGACTCGCCGACGACGAGGACAAACAGATCGCCGACGACGCGGTCAAACGCGCCGCGGTGATCGAAGCGCGTGTGGTATCGATGGTCGCCGCAGGCGGCCCCGAGGTGAAAGCCGCCGGACAGGCGGCCCTGGACACCCACGACCCAGTAGTCATCGCCGAGTTCTACAACCACGAGTACGCCATCGCCAACCAGCGCGACGCCGATGCCCGCGCGGCAATCGAAGCGGCCATGGAAGCGCGGAACAAGGCGCTGGCCGAACTCAAGGACCTCGCCGAACGCTCCACCCGGGCGGCGAACGCGCGCACCGAGATCCTCAAGGCCAGCGTGCAGGCGGTGCGGTTCCTCACCAACGCCTCCACCGCCATGAACCTGGCCAACCAAGCCGCCAAAAAAGCCGGGAAAATCTTCGAGGTCGACAAATCCGGCCGCCCCGCGCGTCCCGGCCGAGCGCCGGAGCTGGCGCAGCAGACCCGCGACGCCAAACGCGAATGGGACAACGCCGTCGCCGCGGCCCGGGAAGTCACCATCGCCGCGGCGATGTCGGAGACCGCGACACGGCAGCTCGCGGAGACCGGTCTGACCCACGGGATCGAATGGGGCAAGGTCACCAAGTCCGTGGACACCGCGGCGCAGTCCGCGGTCAAGGCGGCCGAAACCGCGTTCCACGCCGCCGAAGCGACCGAAGCGGCCAGCAAGGCCCTCGACGCTGACGCGAACGCCCAGGTCCACGCGGACAACGCCGCCGCGTGGCGGCAATCCGCCGAAGACCACGCCAAGTCAGCTGCGGAGATCGCCGAGGCCGCCCGCCAGCAGGCACAGGCCGCCGCGGACGCTGCGTCGCGTACCACACAGGCCCGTGACGAGGCCGAACGCGCCGAACAACAGGCCTGGGCAGCGGCGAAACGTACCCGTGACGCCCGGCTGGTCGCGGAGAAGGAGCAGCGCACCGCGGCCGCCGCGCGAGCCCGCGCGGAGCAGGAAGCCCGTAACGCCGCCGGAGCCCGTGCCAAGGCACAAGCCAACGCCGCCATCGCCGCGGCCGCACGGGGCAACGCCACCCGCCTGGGGCAAGCCGCCATCGCGGCTGAACAGCTTGCCGGGCGGGAGGAGAAGAACGCTGTCGACGCCAGTGGGCGAGCGATTGACGCGGAGCGGGCGCAGAACGCGAAGCTCGCTCATGCCCAAGCCCTGGAGTCGATCGCCGCGAACGCGGCATCGGGAGAAGCGGCAAACAACGCTCGCGCCGCGGCCACCGCAGCGCGTGCCGAAGCCAATACCGCGACAGCGGCAGCCGGGCAGGCCAGGGCGGCGGCCAACGTGGCGACAGGTGCCGCGGTACGGGCACGTTCGGCGGCCATCGAAGCCGCGAGTGCGGCTGCTCGGGCGAACGCCGCCGCGAACAAGGCGGAGTCGGAAGCTGCCGCGACGCACGCGTCCGCGGTGACGGCCAACGCCGCCGCAGCGACCGCCACCGCCGAAGAAGCCCTCGCCGCCGAACACGCCGGCGCCGCGCAACGGCTGGCCGCACAGGCCGCGACCGAGGCGGCGCAGGCCCTGGTCGCCGCCAACCGCACCAAAGCCGAAGCCGACGCCGCGCTGGCTGAAGCCGTCGCCGCAGCCGTCCAGGCAGGAATCGCGGTGCGGGCGGCACAAGCGGCCGGAGCGTCGGCAGCCGGGATCGCCGACCCCGCCGGAATCGCGTCGGGTACTCCGGAAACCGCTAGCGACCTCGCAGCGGAGCTCGCGAAGCAGGTCGCCGAACAGGCGAAGATCATCGGTGCCGAGCAGGCCAAGGCCGCCCAAGACCGGGCAGCCGAAGCCACTGCGGCGGCGGCCCGAGCCGCTGAGGCTGCCAAGCGGGCCAGGGCGGAGGTGGCCCCGGCATACACGGCTGCCGCTGCAGCCGCTGAATCGGCGTCGGCCGCATCACGGTCCGCGGCTGACGCACAGCGTTCCGCAGCGGCAGCTGCCGAAGACGCTGCCGCCGCGCGCGATGCCGGTGCCCGAGCATCGCAAGCAGACGCCCAGGCACAAGGCGACGCTCAAGCAGCACGCCGCGCCGCCAACGCCGCCGCCAGCGACGCCGCCATCGCCGGCCGCTCAGCCGCCAACGCTGAATCCGACGCCGCCATCGCCCGCGGCGCCGCCAGCAAAGCCGAATCCGACGCCGCCATCGCCCGCGACTGGGCCGAAAAAGCCGAAGCCGCCGCGACATGGGCCGAGCAACACGCGAAGAACGCCGCCGCTGCGGCAGCCGAGGCCGTCGCAGCCGCCCAGCGCGCCGCGCAGGCCGAGAAACAACCCGACCCTGGGACAACACAGCCCTCGGGCGCCGCGGATGACCTCGGTGAACCCGCCCTTGGGCACGACCTGCCCGCTGACCGCCTTGAGGCGCTGCGTGGGATTGGTTACACCGGATCCAGCCGTTTCACCTGGCAGGAAGCCCTCGACTTCGCCGACCGCGGCCCCTGGCCGCAAGCCGAAGTCTGTTTCGCCCTCGGCGGCACCATCGACCAATGCCGCCCCGGCGGACCCCTCCGCGGCTTCGCCGGATTCATCTACGACGTCTTCCTCTCCGACATCAAAGCCTGCGCACTCCTCGACGCCAAAGCCTGCGCCAGCTTCGCCGCCGGCGCCGTCGGACGCGGCGCCAAAATCATCCGCGAAGCAGCCCAAGCCGGGAAAATGGCGGGCCGCAAGGTGCCCGGCTACATGCCGGCCCCTGATGATCCGCCGCCTGGAGTGAAGGGCGCAACGTGGGCAAAGCGGAAGACGTCAGTTCAAGGTGGTGGCGGACTCCGCAAAAGGTGGAAGGACGACAAGGGAAACATCTACGAGTGGGACTCGCAACACGGCGAGTGGGAGATGTATAACAAACGCGGCAAACACCAAGGCGTCCTTGACCCCAACACGGGGGAGCAGATCAAAGGCCCCGACCCCACCCGGAGCGTCGAACCATGAACGATCCCGCAGTCGGATGGCAGATCGAAGCGTTTCGCAAGTCGGACGAACTTTTGGACTGGGTCCTGGATCTGCCTCCGGGGATCAGTCATCACACCCTCGAGGACATACTCGGCTATGACGATATGTCCAGGCCCGAGGGGTATCCCGCCACTGCTGAACAGGTCCGCGCCGTCCTGAACCACTTCGACGTGCCAGCAGATACTGCTTGCCCGCTCGACGACACCAAACTCAAGTACTACGTGGCAGCCTTCGCCGACACGCGCACGACTCAAGCCGACCCCGATCCCACCCGGAGAGTCGAACCATGAATGATCATGCCGTGGGATGGCGAATCGAGGCATTCCGCGAGTCGGACGAACTCGTGGAATGGTATTCGGACCTCCCTCCGGGGACCAGCCATCACGTCCTGGAGAGGGTGCTCGGTGTGGACGACATGTCCATGCCCGAGGGGTATCCCGTCACGGCGGAGCAGGTTCGTGCCGTTCTGGACTACTTCGACGTGCCGGAAGGCGCTGCCGGCCCGCTCGACGACGCCAGATTCGCGTATTTCGTCGCCGCCTTCGCCGATACGCGCACCACGAAGCCAGCTTCAGGCCCGTCCAGTGGCGGGCAGACACCGCCCTAGGAGTAGATCGAGTGGTCTGCCCGTTTGAGCGTGACCGTTGCCCGCTCCGGCGCGACTGGTGATCACGCTCTAGTGTCGCGCGTCGTTAGTTGGTTTACGGTGGTGTGTTTGCGATGATGGGTCATGCCTTCGTCGGGTTTGGTGGTCAGTGACGAGGACCGCGTGGGTCTTGGAGCCGTGGGCACGGTCGCGGGCGATCCGGGCGAGCCATGTCGAGCGGGCCCGGATCGTACCGGCGTTCGCCGGCGGGAACGGGACCCCGGGCACTGCCCGACTGCTCGGGGTGTCCCGCCCGACAGTGATCAAGTGGCGCGATCGGTTCGCCGAGCACGGCCTGGCGGGTTTGGACGACCAGCCGCGTTCCGGGCGGCCGAAGACCGTCGACGCCGCCTCCATCATCGCCGCGACGCTGGAGCCGCCGCCGGAGGTGCTGGCGGTGACGCACTGGTCGAGCCGACTTCTGGGCCGGCACCTCGGGATCGGAGACGCAACCGTGGCCAGGGCGTGACGCAAGTATCACGTGCAGCCCTGGCGGCAGGAGACGTTCAAGTTGGATTCGACGTTTGAGCCTGGCCGATCGTATGGACAACGACGTACGAACAGCTCGTGAACGAGGGGCACATGGCCGTGACGGACGTGCCCTACGAGCTGACATCCGAGGAACGCGCGGTGCGCGGCGACGCAATTCGCGTGCTCCAGGACAGTGCCGCCCACCGCGGCCACCCGTCCGCGTCGCCTGGCGACAGCGTCCCGGTGCTCCACGCCATGTTGCTCGCGCTGGCCTCGGATCCAGCTGAGAGCGAACTCTCTGAGCGTGCCTGGGCGGTGTTGGACCGCATGGAGGCCATGCAACGGTCGACAGCCGGCTCGTCGCGGTGGACAAGCTCGCGCAGCAGGCCACGAAAAGGGTGGCCGATGTGTGATCATGGCGTTCGCCAGAGCCGACGTGCGGTACATCGCCGACCACCTCGCCAGCCTGGGCAAGGTGCCATCCGCGGTCATTGACGCAATGACCCCCGCTGAGGATCGACGCTCGGCCCTGCGCGAGCTGCCGCCAGGTGGCCTGATTGTCGCCACCACCGCCCTATGCGAACCGGCAGACCTGTGGCCGACACGGATAACCGTGGTGCTGTGGCCCACGCCGAACCGCCGGCGACAGGTGCCCTCGGAGCTGTCGCTGGTCGTGGAGGTGCGACCAGACATCGCGATTCACGCACTCTATTCCGCAGAGACAACAGATTGACACAATCTGGGACTACGCAGGAGGGCCAGCTCTATCCCATGATAGGCAAACCCTGAGGTTGGAGGGCAAAGCTGACGGCACCTGACGGCGTCGGGCACCACCACCGCCGGACGGCGCAGGCTGATGACAGGCAGCGTTCTCAGATCGGGCTGCATACGTGCCCTGCCTGCCATCGGGAGTTTGGCTGCGCCTCGCAATGTGTAGCCCCGGCTGAGTGGTCTACCGCCGGGACCGCTGGCCCGGGTGTCGTCGCCGCGGACTGTTGGTGGTGGCCGTTACCGTGGGTCCGGCTGGCCGTGAACGTGCACGTCGTTGCGTGTTTACGACAACCGGCGGGAGGGATGTGAGTGGGTGACAGATCAGGAGTTGTTCTCGCGTAGCCAGCGCTCTCCGGGTGCTCTGAAGCCTGCGGGTTTGGCGATGCGATGCGCGGGGCTGGCCGCGGCGGCGATGAGGCCGTCCGCGATGGCTCGGTTGGCAATGGAGTCCGGCGCGGAGCGCCGGAGGCAGGACCACGCTGGTCTACCGCACCGACCTTCCGCGACTGCCGCAATGGAGTCCGGCGCGGAGCGCCGGAGGCAGTCGGAAGTTCTAGTCACAAGGCTTGGTGGATTGCCGCAATGGAGTCCGGCGCGGAGCGCCGGAGGTAAGACTCGCGGATTCTATAGGTCGTGACCTGGGACGTTACCTGGCCCTGCGAGCGGTCGTCGATGTACGCCTTGAAGTCGGATGGTCGAGGTTGGATGGAGGCAGGATTCGCGGTCTGATCTGCGCGCGAGCGGTGCTTGGGAGTTGGGTGGGTGCTGGACCGCTCGCGGTTCATATGATCTTGGCGTTGGGGTCGGGTAGCGTTCGAGGTTTCCCGAGGGTGCGGATCGGTGCCGCGGATCGGAGCGGGCCGAGGTCGATTTGGATGATGCTGGCGTGGGTGAGGTCGATGACGTTGGTGACGAGTGATTCGAGTTCCGCTCGTTCGGCGAGGGACAGGTCGCAGAGGAAGACCGAGTATTGGAGGCGTTCGCCGTGGTCTTCCATGAGCGTGCAGACTCGTCGGAGTCGCGCGGGGTCCGCGATGTCGTAGGCCATCATGGATCGATGCCGGGCCATGAGTGCTTACCTGGTGATCATTGGTTTGTATTCGGGGATCTCGCCGACGAGGGCACCGGCGAGGAGCCGGGCTTGTACGTCCATGACTCGACGGTACGAGATGCGGTAGCCGAAGACCGGATGCCGGATTTCGGTGTCGAGCCGGCGTTCGTAGGCGCGGAGGACGGTGCGCCGACCGTCGGCGGTCAGGGAGACGGCACCTGCGCGGCGGAGGAAGTCCGAGTCGTTGATTTCGCCGTTGTTCAGCAGGCCGACCACGACCGAGTCCGCGATCAGTGGCCGGAACTCTTCGGCGAGGTCGAGGGCGAGCGCAGGTCTGCCGTGGCGCGAACGGTGGTAGATCCCGAGGTAGGGGTCGAGGCCGACACCGAGTGTGATCGCGACCAGGTCCTTGGTCAGCATCGCGTAGCAGAACGACAGCAGGGCATTGAGCGGGTCCGTCGGTGGTCTCCGGTTGCGTCCGAGCTGTGAAAACGTGTGGGCGATTTCGTCGGCTGCGGGAGCGATCATGGCTGGGAAGGCAGCAAAGTACAGTCTCGCTGCGGTGCCTTCGATGCCCAGGAGAGTCGGGAAGGTCTCGGCGGATCGTGCTTGGCCCGCAAGTCGCTTGAGTGACGCTAGGGTAGCCTCCACGTCGCCTCGCGTATTGCGGCGGAGCAGGGTCCTGGCGTTGAGGATCTTGCCGCCGATGATGCTCTGCGCGAGCCCGGTACCGCCTTGGGCGTGCATGGCGGTTTGCCTCCGCCGCAGCTCGGCGTATTTCGGGGGTTGCCCGAGCGCGTAGCCGTGCAACCAGCCTCCGGTGCTCAGCCAGAGGACCGGTATTTGCCGGGCGAAGCACGCTTGCAACGCTTGCGTGCTGACCTGGACTCGGCCGAACACAGCGAGCTGGGCGACATCGATCAACCGGAACGAGGCGAGCTTCTCGTTGTCCCGGGTCACGTCCAGCCGCCCGCTGCGGACTCCGACGAACGATCCTGGCTCGGTGACGTACACCGGCCGTTGGTCTGGAGCGCTGGGCACCAGCGGCCGCGGCGGCTGGTCTCGACGCGAGAGAATCGCGTTCGTTTCGTCGGGCAGGCACAGGCCGACGAGCGGGCATCGAACGCATTTGGGACTGTCCACCAGCGGCAGCGGTGCGGTGGAGTGCTCGGCCACGCTGCGGGCATCGGCGACGATGGCTTCGACCCGGGCTATGCGTTCCGCAGTCAGGTCGATGCGGACCCGTTGCCTCGTGGCGGCGTAATACAGTTCCGCGTGCGTGCACGGGTATCCGTTGTCGCGCAATGCCAATGCCTGTAGGCATACCTGGACTTCGTCGCTTGGCCACGGGCTGCCGTCGGACTGCGGCTTGCCCTTCTTGTAGTCGATCGGGACGACTGCTCCGGCACCATCGCTTTCGAGCAGGTCAAGTTTGGAGATCACGCCAAGCCGGGGCGAACTGACTGTGACCGATCGCGTGGCCTTCACTGGGCCGTCCTCCGGAAGCGGCACTGCTCCGGACGCTCGGTCGACGTTGCGGTGGATCTGCTGGCCGAGACGGGTGTCGTCGTTGTCGGCGAACCGGGCCTCGACCCATTCGAGGTAGAACAGGCGCGGGCAGTAGACGAATTCGTTGACCATCCGCGCGGGTAACAGGTCTTCCGTCGTTGCCGCTCCTCATGGTTCGGGTGCGAACAAGCCGAGCCCGAAGTGGCTCAAGTGTCCCAGTGTAAGTGGTCCGGCGATTTCCCGGTCCAGTGTGACGGTGACGGACGCGGATGGTCGGCGGCGGGCAGGGGCGGATGGCCTGGCCTGTCTGAACGGGGCGTTTTCTGGCCGCAGGGTGAGTTCGTGGACGTGCAGGTCGTTGTGTCCTCGGTAGGCGAGTTCTCGTTCGATCTCGGTGCGGAGGAAGTCCGGCCAGTCTTTCTTCTTCGGGTACCGCGCTGGGGCGAGCGGGGTCAATGAGGTCCAGCGGCGTGAGGGCCGGGCTAGTTCCGGGGCGATGTCGTGGATGTCTCCGGTGTCAGCGGCGCGGAGTGTGAGGCGCCATTTCTCGTTCATTCCGGTCCTGAGTTGCGTCACGGCGGTCAGGGCGTCGAGTTCGTCCCCGCCGAGCCCGGCGGGGATCCAGACCAGCAACCCGGTCAGGTGACGGCCTTGGGTCAACGGCAGGTAGTGCGCATGCTGATGGTCGTCGCGTGTTGTGGCACCGGCGGCGGTTTTGCCGCCGAGCAGGCTGTCCGCGGGTTCGGCGCGGCGGTCGCCGAGTTTCCGCAGCGCGGCTTTGCGCAGGAGGTCTGTGTAGATCAGCGCGTCAGCGCGGGGCGGTCGTACGCGCTGTGCGACGGCGAACCGGACAGCGGTCACGGTGGGTTTCCGGCGCTGTCGTCGCGGTCGGGGTGCGCCGGGCTCTTTCTGGTAGCCGGCGAAGCGGGTGCCGCGGGGGAACAGCAGTCCGCCTTTGCGGACGTTGACCGGCCGTGCAACCAGCGCCTCCAGGTCGAGGGGGTGTGTGGCTGCCAGCACGGCGGTGACCTCGGCGTTGTCGGGGATCATTTCGGCCGTGTTGACGGGTATCCAGGTGTCGTGACCTGCTGGTGCCCAGCGATCGGTCAGGGTGGCTTCGCAGATGCTGTCGGCACGGCCCAGGTACGGCAGGGACGCGGCGAGTGTGGCCAGGGCGTCGCGTTGCGGGCCGGTGAGTTCCAGGCCGTGCCATTGGAGGGCGAGTTCGCTGTCGGGGTCGAGGACGGCGAAGGCGTCCAGGGTCTTGTCGATGCTGGCGGTGGCGGCGGTGTGTTTGCTGTCGGGGTAGTAGTGCCGGGTGTGGGCGATGGTGTGGGCGGGCACGAACATCGTCGGCGGGAGGGCGAGTTTGTCTAGGAGCGCGTGAACCACGTGCTTGTCGAGGTCGGGGGCTCGGGTGCACCAGACTGCGTACAGTGCCCGCAGGATCCGCCAGGGCGACGGTGGGAGTTCGACCGCGCCTTCGTTGACGTGCCGTCCCCAGGGGGTGGCGTGGTAGCGGCCCCAGGGGAAGCGCAGTGCGAGGGTGATGGTCATTTCTTCTTGCCTTTGTCGGCCCAGTGCACGGTCAGGGGCTCGCTGGTGCCGAGTATGTCGGAGCAGCGGGGCACCAGTTCTGCGATCCTCGCGGTCAGCTCGTCGAGTTTGGGCAGCGGCGGGCTGTTGCGGCGGGCCTGCACGTCGCCGTCGAGATCGAGGTCGCAGGCGGTGCGCAGCCGCAGACCGCCGGACAGCAGGGACCTGATCTCCCACAGCGCCACCGTTTCGAGGAGGTCGGCGGCGGGCGCGGGCAGGCTGTAGGAGCGCAGCAGTTCGGTGTCCAGGACGAAGGAGGCGCGGATGAGTTTGGCGGTCCATTCGGTCCGGGCGAACGGGACTGATCCGTAGCCTTCCGAGGTTCCCCCGGCGTCGTCGGAGATCTGGTGGCGGACGCGGTCGGATTTCCGTCCGCCGCTGTCGGCGCGCTCGACGTGGTGGGCTTCGATGACGCTGGACAGTGCGCGGGGGAACTTCGGCTGTCCCCACCATTCCTTCTGGGCGAAGAACACGCCGTGGATGAGGCAGAACGGGTCCAGCCCGGCGACGGCCGCAGCCATCGCGGACCGGTTGAGGGGGGTGTCTTTGGCCAGGCCGAGACGTTCGCGGATGAGGTCGAACACGGGTTTGCCGTCCACAGTGGAGGCGTGGACGAACGGGGAGGCGAGCCGGTGGGCCTCGAGCCGGCTGGAGGTAAGGAATTCGTCGGTGCCGTTGCGGACCACCCGGATCCAGGGCAGGCCGTTCATGGCGGACACGGGCTGGTTGCTCGGTTCGTCCCATGCTGTGGCTTCGAGCCGGTTGGCCATCGACTGCACCGATTCGACCAGCAGGGCCGGGACGTCCTGGCCGTCCTCGAACCGGGTGAAGGTCGCCGCGCCCAGGTCGGGGAACCCGGTTGGCTGGAAGGTGCTGCCCAGGATCGGGACGAGATCGGCTTCGTAGGCGATGCGGGTTGTCACTGTGCGGACCTTTCTGGAGTGGGCAGGACGGCGATCCGGTGCAGAGCCCGGATCCGGTCGCGTTCGGTGATGCGGAACAAGAGCACGGCGGCCAGCCGATCGCCGCTGACGCGGGCGTCGGGCGGCGGCAGCACCTGGGGGATGCCGGTGATCGTCAGGCGGCGGGCCGCGTCGTCGAGCACGTCGGCGACGCGGCCCGCGATCAGCCGAGCGGGCCACGCATTGCCGGGACGAAGCCGCACCCAGGTCGTGACACCGTCCTTGCCAGGCAGTTCCAAGGCCGCGGTCGACGCGAAAGGCAGCAGGTAGTTCACCGTGCTGACCAGGAGCCCTGGCTCGACGGGAGGCAGCCGAAAGTCGGTTCCGGCCCAGTCGACGGTGACCAGCCCGGCCAGCAGATCGGCGATCCTCAGCTCGTCGAGATGACCGGCGAGCAGAGCCTGCACGTCCGAGGGCCGGGCGAACATGCCCTGGTCGAATGAGATCCTGGCACCGCGCACTGCAGGGAACGGAACTGCGTTGTCGGGTTCGTCGGGGCGGGGCATCGAACGACGCCGCGCGAGCGACGCCAAGGCTGGGACAAGTCCCTGGCCGAGCGAGACCGTGCTGGGACGGCCTGACCACACCGGGCGTCGGCGCGGGCCGGCAGCGACCGGGGACAGCAGGGCACGCAGTCCTCCGAGCGTCGGGCAGTCGGCACCGGGGTCCCGCGCTGTCGCGAGCGCGAGCGCCACCCGCAGTTCCGGATCGTCGGGCAGGGCGTGTCGCAGTTCGTCAGCGAGGGCGCGGCCGTGGGGAAGGACCAGTGGCGACACGAACTGGCGGGTGCGCCCGGCGCGGGCGGCCGTCTCGTGGCATCGCCCGAGAGCTGCGAACACAGCTACCAAGTCGGCCGGGTCTCCGGTCTTCGCGTGGGCGAACAGCGTTTGCTCGACGCCGCGAACCCGGGCTGCGACCGCGTTGCTCGCCGAGCTGCGCAGCGCGTCCAGCCACGGATCCAGCCCGGCGAGCAGTTCGACCGGTCGCCGTGTCCTCGGGACGACGATGGCTCCTGCGGGCACGGCAAGCGGGTTCTGGCCATGGCGGTCGACGAAAGCGTGCCGGTGCATGGCTGTGATGCGCCGGTCTACAGCAAGATTCGCGGCTGCGCGGACGAAGTCGAGCGCCGATCGTGCCGGTTTCGCTCGCCACAGTGCTTTGCCCTCGCCGAGCAGTGCCGCCAGTTCCGGCAGGCGGGTGGGCTCGGCCCATTCCGGGGCCAGGAACTCGCCGAGAGCCGATTCCCCCGGGGCTGCCGTCGCGAATCCGCTGGCCGAGCCCTGGACCTGGAACGGCAGCGCCGCGCCCGCGTAATCGGCACCGTGGCGACGGACCACGGCGGAGGCGAACAGCAGCGTTCCCTCGACCGTCATCAGGAACGCCCAGGGGTTGACGAACCCTTTGTCGTCCGCCTTTTCCAGCGGTGACGACTGTATGCCGCCGGCGCGGCCCGGGTCGAACTGCCCGACCGCGTCCCGCAGATACGGTGCTGATTCGTCTCCGGTGAGCAGTGCGGTCAGCCAGCGGCGGCTGCGCCGGTCGCCTGTGATCGTCCGGACCCGGGCCAGGTAGGTGACCGACAGGTCCTGGCGGCCGAAGTTCCCGCCGGTGCCCAGCAACCGGCTGAACGCGACGTCCGTGTCACCGGTCAGTGCCGTCGCAGCGTCGAGCCAAGCCAGCGCGGCGTCCGGGAACTCGTTGCGGCACAACTGCAGCACGTCGCGCTTGCGGGCGGGGTCCCACAGTGCGTCGTTCTTGCCGCCCCATCCCCGCTGCCGCCCCCGTGCGACCACTCGGTCCGCTGCTTCGACCGCGTCGCGCAGAGCGGTCAGACTGGGTTCGTGCGAGGCGCGTACCCAGTCCAGCGCGGCTTCAGCGGTGGTGTTCTTGCCGTTACCCGCGAACCCTGAGCCGGCGTTCCACGGCGACACGATCGCTTCCGGTTCGAACCGCTCGTCCAGCACCGCCACGAGCGCCTCGACGGTCGGCACGGTACTGCGCAGGACGAACGCGCCGCGTCGCCAATAGCCCGCAGCCTCGTCATCAACGCATCGCGTCACGGCCCGCAAGATCCCCAGGGCCGACAGGTAACCGGCTAGCGGCGTCGTCCGGCAGCCCGGCAAGACGAGATCCGGCATCACGCGCCTCCCGTGGCGCTTGCCCGGCCGTCCGCGGCGCGGACGAGAGCTTCGCAGAACGCCAGCCGGAACGGCCCGAGATCCTCCCGGTCCCGCAGCCGCAGGGCACGGTCGGTCAGCGAGCCGACGCCCAGCCGCGTCGCGGCCAGCGACAGGGCGCGCTCCTCCAGACGCGGCCGGCCCGGCAGGTCGGTCGCTGCTGTCACGGAGCCGTCCCGAACACCCAAGACGGTGTCTTGCGGTTCGTCTTCGAAGGCACGCACGGTCAGCCGCGCCTTTCCGTGATGCGCCAACGCGAGATACACCACGAGGTCACGCTCCGCCACGCCGTCCAGCAGCCCGGTGTCCGGGTCGAGCAGCAGCAACGCGCTGACCAGTTCGTGCCGGAAGTGCCGAGGATCGTGACGCAGCGGTGCCCGGCTGGGCGACTTCGCCCACACGATGCCGGTCGTCGGCGGCGGGCTGTCCGGGTTGGCTTTCTCCAGGGACGCGACGAAGGTGGGGTGGGCTTTGCCGAGATCGTGGTAGCGCGCGGCCAGCGCGATCGCCTCGCGCATCTCCTCCCCGAGGCCGGGGTTCAAGTCGTCCAGCAGCGTGCGGGCGGCCTGCTCGGTGTCGGCAAGATGCTCGGCCAGGCCGACCCAGGCTCGCCCGCTCGACTCCGGGTCGCGGTCCAGTCCATCCGGTCCGGACCGTTGCATTTCCGCGACGGGCTCGACGGGCTCGACCGGGCTCGTGCTTCTCGGATCGAATCCGGCCTGGGGTGTGTAGCCGCCGCGCCTCGCGTCCAAGACCAGCAGCGCGGTCGGACGGACATCGTCCTCGCGGGCGAAACGCCAATCGCCGTCACGCTGGTCAAGCACCACAGACTTCCCCGCCGACACCAGGCGCTTGACCGTGCCCACGGGTGCCGGGCACAGCTCCTCGCGCCGCGGAGCCGGCATCGTCGTCCACTCGTCATCCGACAGATCGCGCCACGCGACCGACACCGTCCGGTCGCTGGCGTCGCGGATGAACGGGCTGACGTCGATGTCGTTGCCGGACAAATCGGGTGCGGTGTCGAACAAACTGATCAGGTCACGCCGCCGCAACACCGGATGCAGCTCCTCGCGCTCGACGACGCCCTGCGCCGCGAGTTCCGACCCCGTCAAGCCGCGCCCCTCCAGGCTGCGCAACTGGCGCACCGAGGCCTCGACATCGGCGGACTCATAGGGCAGGTACATGTCACGGCTTTGCGGTGGCACCACCCACAACAACCGAGCCGCCCGGCTCTCCCCCTACCGATTGCATCGGCCCGCGCGTTGGACCAGCGACGACCACGGCGCCGCCTCCGTCACCAGCGTCTCGGACGTGACGTCCACTCCCGCCTCCAGGACCTGCGTGCTGACCACGATCGTTCCCTGTGCGCCCGGCTGCGTGAGCGCGCCGTCGACCTGGCGTCGCCGATCCCCGGGACGAAACCGCGAATGCAGCAGCACCAGCCGCGCCGCCGGTGCCGCCCTGCGCAGTTCGGCGAACACCGCGGCTGCCCGGTCGACCGTGTTCACCACGACCAGCGTCCGAGTCCCCGCTCGATGCTCGGCCAGCACCCGCTCGGCCAGCGCCTTCGGATAATGCCGCCCGTCCGGGTCGCCCAGCCGAAGCTCAGCCACGGTTCTCCGGGCATCCAGCTTCTTCCACAAGCCCTCGTCACGATCGTCGTCTCCCAGCTCGACAACCGACAAATCCCTGGCGAAGTCCGGGGCTCCCAAGCGATCCGGATCCAGCGTCGCCGACATCCACATCGACCGACACGGCAATGCGGTGCCGAAACTGTCCCGCAGTCCCTGCAACTGCAACGACGTCGGCAACCCGGGCCCCATCAACTGCACCTCGTCGAACACGAACTGCACCCCGGCATGCAGCAACCCGAAACTGCGCGGCCAACTCGACCGCGCCTCCCCGAAACCGCGCATCAACAACCGCGACAACACCATGTCCTGCGTGCCCACGAACACCCGATCACCCACAGGACCGGACGTCCACTCCAGAGCCTCGGGATCCTCCCCGCCCATCAGCACATGCACACCGACCGGCAACCCCAGCCGCTCAACCCACTCCCGAACCCGGGCAACCGTCTGCTCGACCAGCACCCGCTGAGGCAGCACGAACACCAACCACCGCGGAGTGACACCAGGCTCCACCTGACGCCGATACAGCCACGGCAGCACCGCCGCTAACGTCTTCCCCGTCCCGGTCGGCACCCGCAGGACATCCGGAAGCCCCTGCTCGGCCAAACGCGCCTGATACCGGTAAGGACGATTCTTTCCGCCTGTCGCCTTAGCGACGAAGTCCTCGAAACTCCTGACCGCCACGCCCGTTCCTTTCCTGGTCTCCGCCGATCGTCTGTGACGCACCTCCAGGATCGGCCGAGTACTGCGCTGGCATGCGCATCGCGCGGGGCGCCTCTACTACGCATAGCGCAGCATAAGAGCGTCGATCGCTGTCGCGATCGTCGCGATGGGAACGCATGCGGGCATCGTCGATCACGCCGACATTGGAACTCACTGTGCTCACCTGGCGAACTGTAGGACCGAACCCCCGATAGTTTTCTGTTCCGACGAAATCCGGAGACCATGATTGTCTCAGCCCATGCCTCCTCAGCTTCCGTCGATCGTCAGTGGTCTCTCGTGTGACGCCGCCGCGGCTGTCTGACCCGCCCAAACCGTACCGCCCGCAGCAATGAAAGTCGAAGTTGCCTGCATTGTGGATTTTCGATGTGTGCAAACAGGCACGATGTGAAATGGTGCTGCTGTGGGTGCTATCGTCCCGCCGGGACCGCGTCCGACGTGCCTCCATTGGGGCTGAGGTGTCACCTGATGACCGAGTAGTTCGCCGCTGGGCGTGGTCCCTCATCCGCATGCACAACCTGCCTGGGCAAGCGCCGCGGTCGTGCCACTGCGAAGGAGTTGCACGATGCCGAGCCTGGCCAGGAATACCTGGCTGGACTTTGGAAAGGAACATTTGCGGTGACCACCGGCAACACCGTGGGTCGATCGCTGGATGTACCGCGAATTGGCAGCCACTCGGGACGGCCAACTGGTTCGGAAACGATTGGATGTGAGTCCGGCAGGCTCGCCACGCCGTCTGGAGCTACGGCACTCGTCGTTGTCCGGGGACCGACACCCGAAGCCCCGACAACACCGCGTGCCATGTCCGCACTGCAATGTCGCGGCGACGCAGATGAGGACACTCATGATCGAACTCGCGACGATCACAACCGTGGCCACGAGCCTGTTCGCTTTCCTCAGCCTGATGGCCACTCTCGTGTTCCTCTGGAAGGTTTACAACCGCGGCGGACCTGACCATCTCAAAGCCGCCGCACGAGCGCTGCGTGACTCCCGCCCGCACCGGCTGCCCGGCATCAGTTCTGGACTGAGATGCCCGCGCCGACGAAGATCTCCGGCCGAGTGGCACGACCGCGACCTGTCTAACGACGGTGACAAGTATTGAGGTTTCAAAATGCCCTCTTACACGCCGCTGTCCAGCGGGAACGAGAGCAGCGCCTTGCCGCCCTGCGACGCGAGATCGACGACACCACCCGGATGGTCAAGAACCTCGTCCGCAACTTCTCCCGTATCGACAAACCGACCGAGGACTTCGTCCGCGACATCAACGAGGAGCGCGCCGAACTGCACCAGCGCAAGACCCAACTTGAAGCCCAGCTTGCCGAAGCCGAAGAGGCCAACCAGCAGGCACCCAACCCCGACCTGCTCGACACGCTGCCCATGGGCGAGGTCCGGATCGAGGAACTACCCGAAGACACCGCGCGGCGACTGTTCGAAGCCCTCCGGCTCGAACTTCGCTACCGTAAAGAGACTAACCAGATCAAGTGCACAGTCACCCTGGCCGGAACGACGCTGCCAGCGGCGCGTCACGCCGCCCACGCGGCCGTCGTCCTGCCGTTCAGCCGAGAACGGCGGGCTGACCAGCTCAAACACGAAAATGAGAACGAGGAGGATGCCATGTCTGACATCTCTCCCGTTCCCATCCTTGTGGTGCCCTCGGCAGGATTCGAACCTGCGACACCTGCCTCCGGAGGGCAGTGCTCTATCCCCTGAGCTACGAGGGCTTGCCGCTTGCGCGACTGGAGAAAGCTTAGCGCACCCCGGTTTCACCCCCGCACCGGAGGGGGCCCGCCCGTCCGGAAACCCGATAATGTCGATCTTGCCGGGCCAGTGAGGGGACAGCAGAGGGGAGACAGCCGTGACCGCAGAGCCGTTCCGGATCGAGATTGACGAAGCGGACATTGCGGATCTGCGGGAGCGGTTGCGGCGTACGCGGTGGCCGGAGGCGGAGACCGTGGCGGACTGGTCGCAGGGGATTCCGCTCGGATACGTCCAGGAGCTGTGCCGCGCCTGGGCCGAGGACTACGACTTCGGGTTCGGCGCCCGGCTCAACGCGTTTCCGCAGTTCCGGGACACCGTGGACGGGCTGGGGATCCACTTTCTGCACGTCCGCTCGCCCGAGCCGGGGGCGTTTCCGCTGGTGCTCACGCACGGGTGGCCCGGGTCGGTGCTGGAGTTCCTCGACGTGCTCGGGCCGTTGACCGACCCCCGGGCGCACGGCGGGGATCCGTGCGACGCCTTCCACGTCGTCGCGCCGTCGTTGCCGGGGTTCGGCTGGAGTGACAAGCCGGCGGAGGCCGGGTGGGGCGTGGAGCGCATCGCGCGGGCCTGGGATCGGCTGATGGTCTCGCTTGGCTACGAGCGGTATGGGGCGCAGGGCGGTGACTGGGGGTCCGCGGTGTCCGGTGCGCTCGGCGAGGTCGCGCGGGAGCGGGTCGCCGGGGTGCACGTGAACATGGCGTCGGCGCCCTCGGGGGTGTTCGACGACCCGACGCCCGAAGAACTCGCGGCCGCGGAAGCGTCGAAGGAGTTCGCGCGCACTGGGCGTGGTTATTCGGGTCAGCAGGCCACTCGGCCGCAGACGCTCGGCTACGGGCTCACCGATTCGCCCGCGGGGCAGGCCGCCTGGATCGCCGAGAAGTTCTGGGCCTGGACGGACAACGACGGGCATCCGGAGGATGCGTTGTCCCGGCAGCAGATGCTCGACATCATCTCGGCCTATTGGTTCACCGCGTCGGCCACCTCGTCCGCGCGGCTGTACTGGGAGAGCTTCGGTGCTTTCCGTCGCCAGGTCACAGCGCCGTCCGGGGTTTCGGTCTATCCGCGGGAGATCAGCCGGCCGTCGCGCCGGGAGGCCGAGCTGGGGTACCTCGACCTCCGTTGGTACGAGCAGCTGCCGCGAGGAGGGCACTTCGCGGCGATGGAACAGCCGGAGTCGCTGGTGGCGCAGATCCGCGGGTTCTTCCGGCTCGTGCGCTGACTCCCACTTCCCGGGAGGGGGATGGGCAGCCCCCGCCCTCCCGTGCTAGAAGTGAAGTGAGCCTAGCCTGTATTGCACATATGCGCATTCGACTATATATTCCGGTCGAGGGTAGGCGGCAATGCGCGCTAACGGGAGGCAGGCAATGGGACACGGGCACGGACACACCGCCGCTCCGGCGAGCGCGTCCGGTCGTTACCTGCGGGCGCTGCTGATCTCGCTGGTGATCGGCGCCGGGTTCATGGTCCTGGAGTTCGTGGTGGGCTTCGCCACCGGCTCGCTGGCGCTGGTCTCCGACGCGGCGCACATGTTCACCGACGTGCTCGGGGTCGGCATGGCGCTCGTCGCGATCATGCTGGCGCGCCGCAGCGGGCCGACGCCGAGCCGCACGTTCGGCATGTACCGGGCCGAGGTGCTGGCCGCGCTGGCCAACGCGGTGCTGTTGTTCGGGGTCGCCGGATACGTGGTGGTCGAGGCGATCGGGCGGATCACCGACCCGCCGGAGGTGCCCGGCCTGCCGGTGCTGCTCGCCGCGACGGCCGGGCTGGTCGCGAACGTGGTGTCGTTCTTCCTGTTGCGCTCCGGCGCGCAGGAGAGCATCAACGTGCGGGGGGCCTACCTGGAGGTGCTGGCCGACCTGATCGGCTCGGTCGGCGTGCTGGTCAGCGGCGCGATCACGCTGACCACCGGCTGGCGGTACGCGGACCCGATCATTGGCGTCGCGATCGGGCTGTTCGTGCTGCCCCGCACCTGGACGCTCGCCCGCCGCGCGCTGCGGATTCTGTTCCAGCACGCGCCTGTCGGCGTGGACGTGTCCCAGATCAGCAGCGAGCTGTCCGCCCTGCCGGGCGTGGCGGACGTGCACGATCTGCACGTGTGGACGCTGACCTCGGGCATGGAGGTGGCCTCCGCGCACCTGACTGTGGCCGGGGAGGCCGAACAGTCCGCGGTGCTGACCAGGGCGCAGGACTTGCTGGCGAAGCGGTATTCCATCGAGCACGCCACGTTGCAGGTCGAAGCCCCGCAGTCCGCCCGCAGGTGCACGGAGCTGTCCTGGTAGACCGGGAGTATGCGCAAGGACTTCGACCCCGCGGAGATCGCCCCGCATGTGTTCTACCGGTTGCTGACCGCCACGGTGGTGCCGCGCCCGATCGCCTGGGTGTCCAGCACTTCCGCGGCGGGCGTGGACAATCTGGCCCCGCATTCGTTCTTCACGGTCGCGTCCACCTCGCCCGCGGTGCTGCAGTTCACCTCGGTGGGCCGGAAGGACACCCTGCGCAACGTCGAGGAGACCGGGCAGTTCGTGGTGAACCTCTCGCCCGAGGAGCTGTTCGAGCAGGTCAACGAGACTGGCACGGATTTCCCGCCGGAGGTCAGCGAATTCGACGAGGCGGGCCTGACCCGCGAGCCCAGCCTGCGGGTGCGCCCGCCCCGGGTCGCCGAGTCCCCGGTCTCCTTCGAATGCGAACTGCACAGCACGCTCGGCTTCGGCGGATCGACCGTGGTGTTCGGCCGGGTGGTCCACCTCGCGGTGGCCGAAGCCGTCCTGGACGGCGACCACCCGGTGATCGACCGCCTCCGCCCACTGGCCCGCCTCGGCCGCGACGAATGGTCGACGATGGGCGAGGTGCGGGAACTGCGACGGCCCCGATACTCCGACCGGAAGCCCCGCTGACGCCGGTCGGTTGCGCTGCCTCGTGCTCGCCCGTGCCGTGAAGGGACCCTTCACGGACTCTGAGACCGTGAAGGGTCCCTTCACAGCCCCGCGCGTCCCGGAGTGCGGCCGGTCGGTGACCCTGGATGGCCGCTCGGGTCCGGAGTGGACAGACCGCCACCGCAGAGAAACCGTTGCGCAGCCCTGCCGTGCCCGTGCCGTGAAGGGACCCTTCACGGACTAAGAGGCGGTGAAAGACCCCTTCACGGCCCCTGAGTAGAGCTGCGCCGGTGAATCGGATCAGGCGGCAGGCAGCGGCTGCGCTCCCCGCGCCTGCAGCATCTGCTTCATCTGCGCCATTTCCGCGCCCTGTGAGGTCAGGATGCTCTGGCAGAGCTGCTTCACCGCGGTGACGCTGGTGTGCTGCTGGGCGTATTCGGCCATCGGCACCCCGCCCTGGTGGTGGCGGAGCATCAGCTGCAGGAAGTACACGTCCATCGCCTGGCCGCTGAGCGTGCGCAGCTTCGCCAGCTCGGCGTCGGTGGCCATGCCGGGCATCAGGCCATCGGCGATCGGCACGGAGGTGGCCCCGCCGGACATCTGCATTCCGTTGTGGCCGCCGGGTTCGCTCATCCAGCTCATGTACTGCCCGATGGACTGCTCGGGCTGATCCCACAGCATGAGCCAGCCCTTCATCCGGCCGACCTGCTCGGTCTGCGTGCTCGTGATGTCGAAGGCGAGCTGCCGGACCTCCGGATCGGCGGTGTGATCGCGCGCCCAGTTCGCCATGGTGACCGCCTGCAGGTGGTGCACCGACATGTCCTGCGCGAAACCGACCTCGACCGAACCCGCCTCCGGGCTCGCGGTGGTCGAGTCCCCGCCGGAGAGCCGGGCCGCGAACAGCCCGAGGGCGGCGCCGGCCAGCAGCACGGCCACCAGCGTGCCGGCGATGATCACCCAGCGCGACCAGTTCGGCCGCTCAGGACCGGCAGAACCGGCAGGACCGGCGGCGTCGGCGGTCTCCGGGGACGGCTCGGCCTCGGTCATCGGATCACTGCCCGGCCGGCATTCCGGGCTTCTGCTCCTTGGCCGCGCCGGTGCTGCCCTGGTAGTCCATCGGCTTCGCGTCCGGGCCCGGCTTGCTCGGGTCGAACTTCGGCGGGTTGGCCGGGTCGAACTGGCCGGGGCCGAGCGCGTCACAGGACGCGCCGATCTCCGGGTACACCCCGTTCGGGTTGGTTCGCAGCGCGGCGATGAACTCGTCGATGCGCGGGTCGTCGGCCTTGTCCAGCTTCAGCTGGTGGCCCCAGGACTGCAGCGAGATCGGCTTGTCGAGGCCGGGGTAGGGCGACATCATCGTGTAAGGCTTCCCCTTGACCCGCGCCGAGAGCAGGTCGATCTGGTCGCCCTTGACCTGGTCCGGGTTGTAGGTGATCCACACCGTGCCGTGCTCGAGCCCGTGCACCATGTTCTCGTTGCGCACCGCGGTCGGGTAGACGACGCCGTTGCACGCGGCCCAGTAGCCGTCGTGCGGACCGCCGAAGGGCGGGCTCTGGTCGTAGGCCACCCGTTCGGTGGGCAGGATGTGCACCGAGCCGGTGTACTGCTTGGTGCTCACGCCGGGGATCTTCTTCGACGGGTCGGGATCGCTCGCCGTCGGCGCGAACGCCGCGGCCGCTTCGTCCCGGGACTTCTGCTCGCGCTGCGGGGCCGACTTCACCAGGTAGTAGGTGATCACCCCGGCCAGCAGGCAGACCACCAGGATCACGCCGGTGATGGTGCCCCACGGCGTGCCCTTCTTGGTCACGACGGAGCGGCCACGGGCCGCCTGCACCGCCGACTTGCCGGTGGTGCCCTTCTTCCCGGTTGTGCCGTTCGCCATCGTCCCGCGATCTCCTCGTGAGGGCTGGAGAGACCCGGACGGGCCCGCCGGAAGCCCAGTGTAGAGACCGGACGTCGGACCACCGTGAACACCCGGGGAGCCGTTCCGCGGGCCGGGCGGCCGGGGCGGGTGTGCGCGCGATCTCCTCTGTCCGGACCGCGGTGCGCCCCGCGCGCGTACGCGCACCTAGAATCCGGCGCGTGACTCCCGCCGCACTCGCCGACCTGGTTCGCAGCTCCGCCGTGGCCGTCCTCGCCGCCCGCGGGGTGGACGCCGCCGTGCTCCCGGACCAGGTGACCATCGAACGCCCGCGCAACCCCGACCATGGCGACTATGCGACCAACCTGGCCCTGCAGGTGGCCAAGAAGGCCGGGCTGAAGCCGCGGGAGTTCGCCGAGGCGCTGGCCGAGGCGGTCGCCGGGGAGGACGGCGTGGCCGCGGCCGAGGTGGCCGGCCCGGGTTTCCTCAACTTCCGGCTCGCCGCGGACGCCCAGGGCGAGGTGGTTCGCCAGGTGCTCGCCGCGGGCGAGGACTACGGCCGTGGCGACGCGCTCGCCGGCCGCCGGATCAACCTGGAGTTCGTCTCCGCCAACCCGACCGGCCCGATCCACCTCGGCGGCACCCGCTGGGCCGCAGTGGGCGATGCGCTCGGCCGGGTGCTCGCCGCGCAGGGCGCCGACGTCACCCGCGAGTACTACTTCAACGACGCGGGCGCGCAGATCGACCGGTTCGTCCGGTCGCTGATCGCCGCCGCGCAGGGTGAGCCCGCCCCCGAGGACGGGTACGCCGGCGCCTACATCTCCGACATCGCCGCCGAGGTGCTCAAGGCCGAGCCGGGCGCGCTGGCGCTGCCCGAGCAGGAGCGGCACGAGACCTTCCGCAGCATCGGCATCGAGCTGATGTTCAGCCAGATCAAGCAGAGCCTGCACGAGTTCGGCACCGACTTCGACGTCTACTTCCACGAGAACTCGCTGCACGAGTCCGGCGCGGTGGACGCCGCGGTGCAGCAGCTCAAGGATTCCGGCAACCTCTACTTCGCCGACGGCGCCTGGTGGCTGAAGTCCAGTGAGTACGGCGACGACAAGGACCGGGTGGTCCTGAAGAAGGACGGCAACCCGGCCTACATCGCCGGCGATCTCGCCTACTTCAAGGACAAGCGCAACCGCGGTTTCGATCTGTGCATCTACATGCTCGGCGCGGACCACCACGGCTACATCGCCCGGCTCAAGGCCGCCGCCGCCGCGTTCGGCGACGACCCGGCCACCGTCGAGGTGCTGATCGGCCAGATGGTGAACCTGGTCAGCGACGGCAAGCCGGTGCGGATGTCCAAGCGGGCGGGCACCGTGATCACCATGGAGGATCTGGTCGAGGCGGTCGGCGTGGACCCGGCGCGCTACGAACTGATCCGTTACTCGGTGGACTCCAGCCTGGACGTGGACCTGGATCTGCTGCGCAAGCACTCCAACGACAATCCGGTCTACTACGTGCAGTACGCGCACGCCCGGCTGTCCTCTTTGCAGCGCTCGGCCGCGGATCTCGGCCTTGATTCCGGAGTGTCCTCTTCGGACGTCCAATGGGGACTGCTGACGCTGCCCGCCGAGGGCGACCTGATCCGTACGGTCGGGGAGTTCCCCGAGGTGACGCGCCGGGCGGCGGAGATGCGCGAACCGCATCGGGTGGCCCGCTACCTCGAAGAGCTGGCCGGCGCCTACCACAAGTTCTACACAGTCGGCCGGGTTCTCCCGCAGGGCGACGAGGAGGCCACCCCGCTTACCTACGCCCGGCTGGCCCTGTGTGAAGCCGTCCGCCAGGTGCTGGCGAACGGCCTGTCGCTGCTCGGTGTCTCAGCTCCGGAACGGATGTAACCATGGCGCACCCCGCGGGACCCCGCCACGCCGACGTCTACCCCCATGCCGACGCCTCCGGGTTCCCGCCCGCGAGTGCCGTCGAACTCGACCAGCTGCCCGCGAAAGTGTGGCCGCGCAACGTCTACCGCGCCGCCGACGGGGTGGTCCGGATTGCCGGGGTGGACGTGCGCGACCTCGCCGAGACCTACGGCACGCCGCTGTTCGTGGTCGACGAAGCGGACTTCAAGTCCCGCTGCGCCGATTACGCCGAGGCGTTCGACGATCCGGCGCTCGTGCACTACGCGTCGAAGGCGTTCCTGTCCATCGAGATCGCCCGCTGGGTGGCCGAGCAGGGGCTGAGCCTGGACGTGTGCAGTGGCGGCGAACTGGCCGTGGCCCAGCGCGCCGGCTTCCCGCCGGAGCGGATCACCTTGCACGGCAACAACAAATCCGTCGCCGAGCTGGAGGCCGCGGTCGAGGCCGGGGTCGGCACGGTGGTGGTCGACTCGTACTTCGAGATCGCCCGGCTGGCCGAGATCGCCGCTCGCCGCGAGGTCGAGCAGCAGGTGCTGGTGCGGGTGACGGTCGGGGTCGAGGCGCACACCCACGAGTTCATCGCGACCGCGCACGAGGACCAGAAGTTCGGTTTCTCACTGGCCTCCGGAGACGCCGCGGAAGCGGTCCGCCGGGTGCTGAACGCGCCGTCGCTGCGGCTGGTCGGCCTGCACAGCCACATCGGTTCGCAGATCTTCGACGCGGACGGCTTCGAGGTCGCCGCGCGCCGCGTGGTCGGGCTGATCGCCGAGCTGGCCAAGGAACACGGCCGGGAGCTGCTGGAGCAGCTCACCCTCGTCGACCTCGGCGGTGGTTTCGGTATCGCGTACACCGAGAAGGACAACCCGCCCCCGCCGGCGCAGATGATCACGCAGATCCGCGAGATCGTGCGCAAGGAATGCGCGTACGCGGAGCTGCCGGTGCCGCGGATCGCGGGCGAGCCCGGCCGGGCGATCGCCGGTCCCGGCACGTTCACCCTGTATGAGGTGGGCACGACCAAGGACGTCGCGCTCGGCGACGAGTCCACACGCCGGTACGTGAGTGTGGACGGCGGGATGAGCGACAACATCCGCACCGCGCTCTACGACGCGGTGTACGACTGCCGGGTCGTTTCGCGCTCGGCGGCCGACGGCGACGAGCCCGCGCTGCCCACGCTGTCCCGGGTCGTGGGAAAACACTGTGAATCCGGTGACATCGTGGTCCGAGACTGCTGGCTGCCCGACACGCTGGCCCCCGGCGACCTGCTCGCCGTCGCGGCGACCGGTGCCTACTGCTACTCGATGGCGAGCACGTACAACCGGCAGCCGCGTCCGGCGGTGGTGGCCGTGCGCAACGGCAGCGCCCGCATGCTGCTGCGGCGGGAGACGACCGACGACATGTTGCGCCTGGAGGTGTGAGGAGTGCCCACTGTGTCCTCGAGTACGGCTGTGCCCGCGGCGGACGGGGAACCGCTCGTGGCCGGCCGCGCGCTCCGGGTCGCCCTGCTCGGCTGCGGCACGGTCGGCGGCGAGGTCGCCCGGCTGCTCGCCGAGCAGGCCACGGAGCTGGCCGCGCGAGCCGGTGCGCCGGTGGAGCTGTCCGGGATCGCGGTCCGCCGTCCGGACAAGCACCCCGAGCTGCCCACCGAGCTGCTGACCGACGACGCGGCCGGGCTGGTCGTGCGCCCGGACGTGGACGTGGTGGTCGAGCTGGTCGGCGGTATCGAGCCGGTCCGTGGCTGGCTGCTGGCCGCGCTGCGGGCCGGGAAGTCCGTGGTCACCGCGAACAAGGCGCTGCTGGCCGAGCATTCCGCGGAGCTGTTCGAGGCGGCCGACGCGGCCGGCGCGGACCTGTACTTCGAGGCCGCCGTGGCCGGGGCGATCCCGTTGCTGCGGCCGTTGCGGGAATCGCTGGCGGGGGACCGGATCACCCGCGTGATGGGCATCGTCAACGGGACCACCAACTACATCCTCTCCGCGATGGACACCACCGGTGCGGGTTACGCGGAGACGCTCGACGAGGCGAGCCGGCTCGGGTACGCCGAGGCGGACCCGAGCGCCGACGTGGACGGGTACGACGCCGCGTCGAAGGCGGCCATCCTGGCGTCGCTGGCCTTCCACACCCGGGTCACCGCCTCGGACGTGCACCGCGAGGGCATCGCCCAGGTGACCGCGTCCGATCTGGTCGCGGCCAGGGTGCTGGGCCGGACGGTGAAGCTGCTGGCCATCTGCGAACGGGTCACCGCCGACGACGGCACGGAGTCGGTCTCCGCCCGGGTGCATCCGGTGATGATCCCGCGCGGGCACCAGCTGGCCGGGGTCGGCGGCGCGTTCAACGCGGTGTACGTGGAGGCGGACGCGGCCGGGGAGTTGATGTTCTACGGCCAGGGCGCGGGTGGCGCGCCGACCGCCAGCGCGGTGCTGGGCGACCTCGTCGCGGTGGCCCGCAACCGGGTGGCCGGCGGCCGCGGCCCGCGCGAATCGGCGCACGCCGCACTTCCGGTGCGGCCGATGGGCCAGACGCCGACGCGGTATCACGTGAGCCTGGACGTGGCCGACCGCGCCGGGGTGCTCGCCCAGGTGGCGCAGGCCTTCGCCGGGCACGGGGTGAGCATCGCCGCGGTGCGCCAGCGCGACGCGAACGACACCGCGAGCCTGGTGGTGGTCACCCATCTCGCGCCGGACGCGGCGCTGCGGTCCACTGTGGACGAAATCGCGAAACTCGACGTGGTGCACGAAGTCGTCAGCGTGATGCGGGTGGAAGGCGAAGATCAGTGAGCACAGCTTGCCGGGGAATCGGCGCGGCACTGCCCGGCCGCGCGGGGAGAATCCGAAACGAGGCGACGGCATGAGCGCATGGCCGGGGATCATCGAGGCCTACCGCGAGCGGATCCCGGTGCCGGACGGCGCGCGGGTGGTGACGCTCGGCGAGGGCAACACCCCGCTGCTGCCCGCCCCGCACCTGTCCGAGGTCACCGGCGCCGAGGTGTACCTGAAGGTCGAGGGGGCGAACCCGACCGGGTCCTTCAAGGACCGCGGGATGACGGTCGCCATCACGCACGCGCTGGCGAGCGGGCTCAAGGCGGTGATCTGCGCGTCCACCGGCAACACCTCCGCCTCGGCCGCGGCGTACGCGGCGCGGGCCGGGCTGACCTGCGCGGTGCTGGTGCCGCAGGGCAAGATCGCGCTGGGCAAGCTGGCCCAGGCCGTGCTGCACGGCGCCCGCATCCTGCAGGTCGACGGCAATTTCGACGATTGCCTGGAGCTGGCCCGCAAGACCTCCGGGGACTACCCGGTCACGTTGGTCAACTCGGTGAACCCGGTGCGTATCGCGGGGCAGAAGACGGCCGCGTTCGAGATCTGCGATGTGCTCGGCAAGGCACCGGACGTGCACTGCCTGCCGGTCGGCAACGCGGGCAACATCACCGCGTACTGGGCCGGGTATTCCGAGTACGCCGCGGACGGGGTGGTCCCCGGCGCCCCGCGGATGTTCGGGTTCCAGGCGGCCGGTGCGGCGCCGCTGGTGCACGGCGCTCCGGTGCCCGACCCGGACACGATCGCCACTGCGATCCGCATCGGGAGCCCCGCCTCGTGGGCGGGCGCCGTGGCCGCGAAGGAGGCGTCGGACGGGCTGTTCGACGCGATCACCGACGAGCGGATCCTGGCGGCCTATCGCTTGCTCGCGCGCCGGGAAGGCGTGTTCGTCGAGCCCGCTTCGGCGACGAGCGTGGCCGGGCTGCTCGCCACGGCCGCCGACGGCCGGCTGCCGAAGGGCGCCACGGTCGTCTGCACGGTGACCGGGCACGGTCTGAAGGACCCGGCCACCGCGCTGGAGGGCAACGTCGAGGTGGAGCCGCTCGCGGTGGATCCGACCGCCGTGGCGGCGGCGCTGGATCTGCGGTGATCACCTCCGGCGGGCCGGCGTTCCGCGTCACGGTGCCCGCCTCGACGGCGAACCTCGGCCCCGGTTTCGACGCGCTCGGTCTCGCCCTGGCCCGCTACGACGTGGTGGAGCTCCAGGTCACCGGCGGCGGTCTCGCGATCGAGGTGATCGACGCCGGCGCGGGCGATGTGGCCGAAGTGCCGACCGACGAATCGCATTTGGTCATCCGCGCATTCCGCCGGGCATGCGCCCATTGGGACGTACGGCCGCCCGGTCTGCATCTGCGTTGCCACAACGCCATTCCGCACGCGCGCGGGCTCGGCTCGTCCGCCGCCGCGGTGGTGTCCGGAGTGGCGCTGGGGTACGCGGTGGCCGGGCGCAAGCTCGACGAGACCGCGCTGCAGCTGGCCGCGGAATTCGAAGGGCACGCGGACAACGCCGGGGCGAGCTTACTGGGCGGCCTTGTGGTGGCGTGGTTCGAGAACGGCCGGTTTCGCGCCGAACGGGTGATTCCGAGCGAGCGGATCCGGCCGGTGGTCGCGATTCCCGCGGAACGCTCGTCCACCGTCGCGACCCGTGGCCTGCTGCCGCCGCAGGTCCCGCACGCGGACGCGGCGCACAGCGCGGGCCGCGCCGCATTAACGGTGCTCGCCATGACCGAACGGCCGGAGCTGCTGCTCGCGGCCACCGAGGACCGGCTGCACCAGGATTACCGCGCGGAGGCGTATCCGGCCAGTTCCGGGCTGGTGCGCGCACTTCGCGCCCAGGGCGTGCCCGCCACCATCTCCGGCGCCGGTCCCACTGTGCTGGCGCTCACCGAAACGGGAATACTGCCGCCCTCGGTGGACGTTGGTGCCTTCAGCGTCGCCGAGTTGCCTGTCGACCGCTCAGGTGTGCAGGTGGAGGCCCGGTGACGAGGCAGTCACACCACGGGTGGGATGGGGCGCCACACGGGGGGTGGTTGTTGCACGCGGAGTGGGTGCGGTCTACCCTCGGGGGCGTTCGATCACCGTGCGTTTCCGCACCCGGTGCGGTTCTGCGCTCCACGTGAGTCCCGGAGTCCGCATCCTTCGACGATCCGCCGATCCGCACCGCCTGGCACGCGGGACGCGGAAGGACGCAAGGCGGGTTCCGGAGTGTCGGCGGTGCCGAATTCCGTTTCCTCCTCCGGAGGAGGCAGCAACCAAGACCCTGTGCCGGCGGCGTTTCGCCGTGTCTCGCACGCCGAGGCACGGTTCGCCCGCATCGGAGGCAGAAGCCGTCTCTCGCGATCGGAAGCGAACGGCGGCAGCCCGCTGATCCACCTGAGGCGTGGGTCGGTCAGGAAGGACATGTGTGAGCAACACCGATCTGTTGAGCGGCGACGTGGCGACCCCGGCCGCGGCCGCTGAAGACAATGGGGCCGCGGCTGCTCCGAGGCGCCGCGCCGGGGGACTGTCCGGGATGGTCATCGCCGAGCTTCGTCAGCTGGCGGGCGAGCTGGGTGTGGGCGAGACCACGGGGATGCGCAAGGGCGACCTGATCGCCGCGATCCGCGAGCGACAGGGCAAGAGCAGCCGCAAGCGGGCGGGCACGGCGGAGCCGCTGCCGCTCGAAGGCGTCGGCGAAGCCGCGCCGAAGGCGGAGAAGCCCGTACGGGCGGCGAAGGCCGCGAAGGCGGAGGCGGAGCCGAAGCCGGAGGTCAAGGCCGAGGCGCTGGTGGCGAAGGCGGAGCCGGAAGGCCAGGCCGAAGCTCCGCAGGCGCAGCCGGAGGAGGGCGGCCGCGGCCGGCGGCGCCGCGGGGCGAACCGGGACGGGAACCGCGAAGGCGGGAACCGGGACGGTGGCAACCGCGAAGGCAACCGTGACGGCGGCCGTGATGGTGGCAACCGCGAAGGCAACCGAGATGGCGGCGGAAACCGGGAGCAGCGCGGCAGCCGCGACGGCAACCGTGATGGCAACCGGGACAACAACCGCGACGGCGGCAACCAGGACAACCGCCAGCGCGGTAACCAGGACAACCGTCAGCGGGGCAACCAGGACAACCGCGCCCAGAACGACGACGACGAGGAAGGCGGCCGCCGTGGCCGGCGCTTCCGCGACCGGCGGCGCCGGGGCAGCGGGGGCGGCCGGGGCGAGGGCGGCGCGCCGGACACCGAGATCCGCGAGGACGATGTCCTGCTGCCGGTCGCCGGCATCCTGGACGTGCTGGACAACTACGCGTTCGTGCGGACCTCCGGCTACCTGGCCGGCCCGAACGACGTGTACGTCTCGCTGTCGCTGGTCCGCAAGTTCGGCCTGCGCCGCGGCGACGCGATCACCGGCGTGGTGCGCCAGCCGCGCGACGGCGAGCAGCAGCGGCAGAAGTTCAACCCGCTGGTGCGCGTCGACTCGATCAACGGGCTGGAGCCGGACGAGGCCAAGCGCCGCCCGGACTTCACCAAGCTGACCCCGCTCTACCCGAACGAGCGGCTGCGGCTGGAGACCGAGCCGCACAAGCTGACCACCCGCGTGATCGACCTGATCATGCCGGTCGGCAAGGGCCAGCGCGCGCTGATCGTGTCCCCGCCCAAGGCCGGTAAGACCACGATCATGCAGGACATCGCGAACGCGATCACGACCAACAACCCCGAGGCCCACCTCATGGTCGTGCTGGTCGACGAGCGGCCGGAAGAGGTCACCGACATGCAGCGGTCGGTGAAGGGCGAGGTCATCGCCTCCACCTTCGACCGCCCGCCCTCCGATCACACCTCGGTGGCCGAGCTGTCCATCGAACGGGCCAAGCGGCTGGTCGAGATGGGGCACGACGTGGTCGTGCTGCTGGACTCGATCACCCGGCTCGGGCGGGCCTACAACCTGGCCGCGCCCGCGTCCGGCCGGATCCTCTCCGGTGGTGTCGACTCGACCGCGCTGTACCCGCCGAAGCGGTTCCTCGGCGCGGCACGCAACATCGAGAACGGCGGCTCGCTCACCATCTTCGCCACCGCGATGGTGGAGACCGGGTCCACCATGGACACGGTGATCTTCGAGGAGTTCAAGGGCACCGGCAACGCCGAGCTCAAGCTGGACCGGAAGATCTCCGAGCGTCGCGTGTTCCCGGCGGTCGACGTCAACCCGTCCGGTACCCGCAAGGAGGAGCTGCTGCTCTCGCCGGACGAGCTGGCGGTCACCCACAAGCTGCACCGGGTGCTGCACGCGCTGGACTCGCAGCAGGCCATCGATCTGCTGATCTCCCGCCTGCGCAAGACGAAGACCAACATCGAGTTCCTGATGCAGGTCTCCAAGACCGCCCTCGGCGGCGGCGAAGACGACTGACGCCCGCGTTCAAAGCTGTGAAGGGTCCCTTCACGGACTCAGCGTCCGTGAAGGGACCCTTCACAGCTTTTTGGCCGGGAATAGCTGGTCACGGGGGTGCGTTGGAGCGGGTGCCGGCTGGTCTGGCAGAATGTTCCGCTGAAGTCCGGCACCGGTTCACCCCGCATCCGGGGACCCGGGGCCAACGAGAGAGGACACCATGAAGAGCGGTATTCACCCCGAATACGTGACCACGGCCGTCACGTGCAACTGCGGGAACAGCTTCACCACCCGCAGCACGAAGGAGTCGGGTCAGATCCACGTCGAGATCTGCTCGAACTGCCACCCGTTCTACACCGGCAAGCAGAAGATCATGGACACCGGTGGCCGGGTCGCGCGGTTCGAAAAGCGCTACGGCAAGCGGCAGAAGAACGACGCCAAGTAGCTCGGCCGACGGCGCCCACCCGAACCGGGGTGGGCGCCGTTGTTCTGTCCGGGTGGGGTGTGGGAAGGGAAGGCGGCCAAGTGGATTCGAGTTCGCTCAAGGGGCTGCTCGACGAGTACGCGCGGCTGGAGCGGGACCTGGCCGATCCGGCCGTGCACGCCGACCAGTCCCGGGCCCGGAAGCTGGGCAGGCGCTACGCCGAGCTGAGCCCGGTGGTGCGTACCGTGCGCGAGCTGGATCAGGCTCGTGACGATCTGAGCGCGGCCCGGGAGCTGGCGGCCGAGGACCCGGCGTTCGCTGCGGAGGCCGAGGAGCTGGCCGCCGCGATCCCGCAGCTGGAAGCGAAGCTGACCGAGCTGCTGCTGCCCCGCGACCCGTACGACGGTTCGGACGTGGTCATGGAGATCAAATCCGGCGAGGGCGGTGAGGAATCCGCACTGTTCGCCGGTGATCTGCTGCGGATGTACCTGCGCTACGCGGAGCGTCACGGCTGGAAGGCCGAGGTGCTCGACTCCACCGATTCCGACCTCGGCGGGTTCAAGGACGTCACGCTGTCGCTCAAGAGCAAGACCGCGGACGTGGACGGCGTGTGGTCCCGGCTGAAGTTCGAGGGCGGGGTGCACCGCGTGCAGCGCGTGCCCGCCACCGAATCGCAGGGCCGCATCCACACCTCCGCGGCCGGTGTGCTGATCTACCCGGAACCGGAGGAGGTCGAGGTCGAGATCGACCAGAACGACCTGCGGGTGGACGTGTTCCGCTCGTCCGGTCCCGGTGGGCAGAGCGTCAACACCACCGACTCCGCGGTGCGCATCACGCACCTGCCGACCGGCATCGTGGTGTCCTGCCAGAACGAGAAGTCCCAGGTGCAGAACCGGGCGCGGGCGTTGCAGGTGCTGCAGGCCCGGTTGCAGGCGATCGCGGAGGAAGAGGCCGCCGCGAAGGCCTCGGACGCCCGCCGCTCGCAGGTCCGCACGGTGGACCGCTCGGAGCGGGTGCGCACGTACAACTTCCCGGAGAACCGGATCTCCGACCATCGGGTGAACTACAAGGCCTACAATCTGGACCAGGTGCTCGACGGCGAGCTGACCGGCGTGCTGGACGCGCTGGCCGCGGCCGACCGCGAGGAGCGGCTCGCCGCGCAGTCCGGCTGAGGTCAGCCGACCACGGGCAGCACCTCGGTCTGCTGGTCCTCGTCCCCGGTCGTCAGTTCCTCCGCGTCTTCGGTGTCGCGGGGGAGCAGGCTGAGGATCCCGAACACGATCGCCAGCACGGTCGGGAACAGCGTGAGCACCTGGTGCTTCACGCCCTCGATGCCCTCGCCGAGCGCGGACAGCCCGAACTGGCCCACCGCGAAGAACATCAGCAGGAACAGCACGATCCCGTACTCCCGGCGTTGCCGCCGGAACGCACGGACCCCGGCCACGGCGACCAGCACCCAGATCGGGACGAGCACGAACAACCCGAGTGGAGCGGCTAACGCGGCCAGCCCGGAGAACACCGGCACCCGGTACTCCTTGGCCAGCCGTGGCTCGCCGGAGGATTCGCCGAAGCTGCCCAGGTTCTCCGGCCTCGCGGTCAGCGTGTCGACCCCGCCCTGCTGCAGGATTTCCGTCACCCGTCCAGGGTGCGTCGCGTAGTAATGCGCCACGTTCCGGCGGCTGATCTGCTTCTCGTACTTCGGGTAGAGCGGGTCGTGCCAGGCCGCGTTGGCGCTCCACCAGCCGGTGCCGATGTACTGCGCGAACGAGGTGGGCAGGCCCAGCGCGGTCAGATCGCCGTTCGTATCGTGCTTACCGTCCACAATGGAGCTGAAGATCGCGTTGTACATGTTGGCCTGGCGGTATTCCGTGTTGGCCGGATCGCCTTGGGACTGCATGGCGAGAGTGCCCGCGGCGACGATCGCCAGCACGGCGCCCGGCAGCGCCCAGCGGGCCTTTCCCCGTACCCGGCCCGGCCGCACCAGCAGCACCGCGAGCACGAACAGCGGGATAAGCACCAGGGTCTGCGATTTCGCGTTCAGCCCGATCAGTCCACCGAGGACGGTCACCACGGCACCGGCCCGGCGCAGCCCGAGCGGCCGGTGCATGAGCAGCAGGCCACCGCAGATCAGCAGGATGCCCAGGAACGCGGCGCCCTCGCTGAGCACCGAGGCGAAGTAGCCGAAGAACGCCGAATCGGCCATCACGAGCAGCAGCAGCGCGGTGGCGAGCCAGCGGTGCCACCCGCGCAGGCCGAGCCCGGCCACCGTGGCGGTGATCGCCACCGCGACCAGCACACAGCTGAGCACCCCGAGCACGATCAGGTTCAGCACCCCGGGCACGCCGAACAGCGCACCGAGCTTGCTCGCCGTCCAATCGAGCCAGGTCTGGCTGGACACATAAGCGGAATCGCATGGCGGCGCGGCCCCGTAGGTGAACCGCACGAAGCCCTCGGACGGCCGGTCCAGCTGCCGTCCGCCGAGCTTGCACAGCAGCCGCCAGCCGTCGCCGTTGTCGGCCATGCCGACCGGGCGGGGAACGAGGAACCGCACCAGCAGCAGGGTCAGCGAGACAGCGAAGACCGTGAGGCCGAAGCGCAGTTGCCGGAAACGCACTGGGCGAGTGTAGGAGATGCGCTCGGCCCGCTCCGGCCGGACGGCACCGACCGGGCGGCACCCGGCGGCGCGCCGGAGTCGATACCCTGGGCGGCAGCCCTGTTGTGTCAGGCTCGAACAGTGAAGGATCACCAGTGAATCGGCAGCCGCTGCGCCTGGCCATCATGGAGGCGACCCGGATCCTCAAGGACGCGGGCGTCGACTCGCCGCGGGCGGACGCGGACCACATCGCTGCGTACGTGCTCGGGGTGGAACGCGGCCGGTTGCCGATGGTGCCGCTGGTGGATCCGCCGGTGATCGAGGCCATCGGGCAGCTGGTCGCGCAGCGGGCGAAGCGCATCCCCCTGCAGCACCTGACCGGCTGGGCCGCGTTGGGCAATGTCACGGTGAACGTCGGCGCCGGGGTGTTCGTCCCCCGTCCGGAGACCGAGCTGCTTCTCGAATGGGGGGTGCAGTTCTTGCAGGGCCGGGAGTTCCCGGTCGTGGTCGACCTGTGCACCGGTTCCGGCGCGCTGGCGCTGGCGCTGGCGAACGAACGGCCGGACGCGGTGGTGTACGCGGTCGACGTCGACCCGCAGGCGCTCGCCTGGGCCCGGCACAACGCCGACGTACACGCCGACGCGGGCCGTACGCCGATCCGGCTCTACTCCGGCGACATCGCCGATCCGACCATGTTCGCCGAGCTGGACGGCTTGGTCGACCTGGTGCTGTGCAACCCCCCCTACGTCCCGGACGGCACCCCCGTACCGCCCGAGGTGGGCGAGCACGACCCGGCCGTCGCGGTGTTCGCCGCGGAAAGCGGCCTCGCGGTGATCCGGCACGCCATCGCGGCCGGCGCTCGGCTGCTTCGCCCCGGCGGCGGCCTCGCCATCGAACACGACGACACGCACGGTTCGGCGGTGCCCGCGCTGGTCCGTTCCCGCCGGGTGCTGACCGGCGTCGAGGACCACCCGGACCTGACCGGCCGTCCGCGGTTCGTCACCGCCCGCCGCCTCGGTTGAAGGCTGTGAAGGGACCCTTCACGGACTCTGGGTCCGTGAAGGGTCCCTTCACAGCGGCTTGCCATAGCGCGGTGGGGGGGGGGCGACTTTCGTTGTGGGGCAAGGGGGTGGAGGTGGCTCCAGCGTCCGGATTCCGGCGCTAGCGTCGAGCGGAATGCCCGGCGCGAAGGAGTGCGGATGGCCCGGAAAACGTGTGTGCTCACCGCAGTGCTGCTGCTCGGGGCGGCGCTGACCGCCGGGACTGCCGCTGCCGACCCACGCACGCGCGACTGGCCCGCGCCGCTGGACTCCGCCCGCTGGGTCGACCAATCCGCGATGACCTGGCAGGACTACCGCGCGATCCCCGGCACCGACTGGGCCGATCCGGCGCGCAAACCCACGCAGCGCACGTTCAAAGGCGCGGTCGTCCTCACCGATTACCCGGACGAGGACTTCGTGGTCACCCGATCGCCGCAGGCCACCGTGTTCGGCAACCCCGGCCCGGAGGCCAGCGGGCTGCGCCGGGACCAGGTCGCGCAGTACTACCAGGATTTCCTCAACAAACCGGGGCAGCTCAACCACGGGCACACCATCAACGAGTACTGGATGGAGGACTCCGGCGGACGGCTCGGCGTGGACCTGACCGCGTTCGGGCCGTACCGGATGCCGGGAAAGTCCTTCGAATACGGCATGGAGTTCCAGCAACAGGACTGCCCGGAAGGCGCGAACTGCGTGCGCAACCTCCGGACGGACGCCGCGGCCGCCTGGCGGGCCGACGTCGGGAACGCGGTGGCCGACAAGTTCGACTTCGTCTTCTTCCTCTCCGCCGGCCAGGACGAGAGTTCCACCTGGCAGGAATTCGGCGAGATGAAGTTCGGCTCGCGCGAGCAGGTGCCCGCCGAGTTCGGGCCGCCGGGCGGCGGGCGGAACTGGGCGCACACCCGGTACGTGCCGTGGACCTCGTGGGCTTCGGCCGCGAGTCTCTGGCCGAACGCCGCGAACGGCTCGTCCACCCAGGCGGAAAGCTCCGGCCAGGCGGTGTTCGCGCACGAGTTCAGCCACATCCTCGGCATCGGGGACAACTACAACAACCCGTTCGGCGACCCACCGCAGCGCGCGTACACCGGACCGTGGGAAATGTTGTCCCGCGGCAGTTTCAACGGCCCCGGCGGACCGCACACGCGCTGGCGGATCCCGGCCACCCAAGGTGGTTCGATGGGTTCGCACCACATGCTCCGCAACAAGCTCAAGCTCGGCATCGTGGACCCGCACGAGGTCCTGCAGCTCGACCGGAACCAGCTCGCCACCACCGGCCCGGTCACCGCACGGGTCACCGCCCGCGAGGCGGCCCCGGCGCCGGGTGCCTACCGCGGCCTCACCATCGCGCTCACCGGAGGTGACCGCGAACCGCCCTGCGACCAGGCGACCGACCCACGATGCGACGGCGGCGGCTACGACGGCTACAGCCTCGAAGTCGTGGACCGGATGGGCTCGGATTCCTTCACTCCGGACTCCGGCGTGCTGCTGGCGAAGACCAAGAAACAGGACGACGCCCCGTTCGAGTGGATCGTGGACGCCAACCCGCAAGACCTCGGCCTCACCGACTACGTCCGCCCGGACGGCACCCCGGTGAAGATCACCATCGGCGACTACCGGCAGCTCAACGACGCCACCTTCAAAGCGGGCACCGGCGCCTCCAGCGGGTACGAGTACACCGACGAGGCGAACCGCCTGCATTTCCTGGTGACCGATCTCGACCGGGACGCACACGGCGTGCTGTCCTACACCGTCACGGTCTCCTCACTCGACGGCTCCGGCCCGCAGACCCGGGGCGCCCGGCTTCGGCCCGCGCCGCCCGCGTTCGCCCGCGGCGGGCTCGCCACCTGTGACTTCGCGCTGTTGAACTCGGGTTCGGCCGGCGGAGCCGCGGCGCCCTACGACACCGACACCTACCGGCTGAGCGCACGCACCAGCACCGGAGGCTGGCAGGTCCGGCTCCCGAACGAGCTGGCGACCGCGAAGTTCGGCGCTACGACGCGGGTGCCGGTATATGCCAAGCGCACGGCCGGTGCCCCGTACACCGCCCGCGTCGAGCTGACCGCGACCTCGGTCGCCGACCCGGCGAAGACGGCCACCACCACCTGCACCGCACTGGGCTCCTGAACGGAGGGCTAGGCTTCGCGGCATGAGTGCGGTGTACGACTGCAGCAAGCGCGATTCCCGGGCCGAAGGGCTGGCCTCCGCGGCCGGCGCGGTGCGGTCGAGCCGGTTGGTGGTGCTGCCCACCGACACCGTCTACGGCATCGGCGCCGACGCGTTCGACGCCGGCGCGGTGCAGGCTCTGCTGCGGGCCAAGAACCGCGGCCCGGACATGCCGGTCGGCGTGCTCGTCGGCTCATGGTCCACTGTGGACGGACTGGTGCTCGGCATGCCGCCGCAGGCGCGCGCGTTGGTGGAGGCGTTCTGGCCGGGGGATCTGTCCCTCGTGCTGCCGCACGCGCCGAGTCTGCAGTGGAACCTCGGGCACTCGCGCGGCACGGTGATGCTGCGGATGCCGCTGCACCCGGTCGCCCTCGAACTCCTGCGCGACGTCGGCCCGATGGCAGTGTCCAGCGCGAACGTGTCCGGCCGGCCACCCGCGGCCACAGCCGCCGAAGCACAGGAGCAGCTCGGCGATTCGGTCGCGGTGTACCTCGACGGCGGCTCCAGCGGCGATTCGGTCGCTTCGTCCATCGTGGACCTCACCGGGGACGGTCCGGTGGTCCTGCGCGAGGGCGCGGTCACCCGTGCGGCGATCGCCGAGGTCGTCGGTGTCCCGGTGGAATCGCTCGGCTGAGCCGGTCGGCTCGGTGCCCGCCGTGCGCCTGGTCCCCATCCGGTCGCGGTAGCGTAACGCGGTGACTCCGAACCCCCGGCAGATGTGACACCGTCATGCCTGCAGTGCAAGGACTTCTCCTCCCGATCCGGGAATTCCTCCTGGTCGCGCTCACCGCGGCCGCGGTGACCTATCTGCTCACCGGGCTGGTGCGCAAGATCGCGATCCGGATCGGCGCGATCGCCAACCCTCGGGCCCGCGACGTGCACGTCACGCCGATCCCGCGGATGGGCGGCGTGGGCATCTACTTCGGGCTGGCCGCCGCGATGGGGCTGGCCCACCAGCTGCCCGCGCTCGGGCACGCGTTCGACGCCTCGCTCGACTCGGTCGGCGTGCTGATCGCGGCCGGCGTCATCTCGCTGATCGGTGTGCTCGACGACCGGTTCGAATTGGACGCCTGGACCAAGCTCGCCGGCCAGGTGATGTGCGCGGGCATCCTGATCATCTTCGGCGTGCAGTGGGTGTCGTTCTGGGTGCCGTGGGGCGGGGGTGGTGATTCGTTCGGCTCGGTGCTGGTGCTGGACAAGAACCAGGGCGCGCTGCTGACCGTGGTGATGGTCGTGCTGATGGTCAACGCGGTGAACTTCGTGGACGGCCTCGACGGGCTGGCCGGCGGACTCGGGTTCATCGCAGCCGCGGCCACGTGCACCTTCTCGCTCAACCTGCTGGTCACCACCGGCGGGTCCTTCGTGGACGCCGGCACCTACGCGCCCGCGCTGATCGCGGCCGCGCTGGCCGGGGCGTGTCTGGGCTTCCTGCCCTACAACTTCCAGCCCGCCAAGATCTTCATGGGCGATTCCGGCTCCATGATGATCGGCCTGGTCCTGGCCGGGGCGACCATCTCGGCCAGCGGCCGGGTGAACTACCTGCGCTACACCGCCTCCGACGCGCTGGCCCTGCTGTCCCCGCTCGTGGTGGTCGTCGCGGTTCTCTTCATCCCTGTGCTGGACCTGGTACTGGCGGTGATCCGGCGGACCCGGCGCGGGGAGAGCCCGTTCGCCGCGGACAAGATGCACCTGCATCACCGGCTGCTCGAGATCGGTCACTCCCAGCGCCGCGCGGTGCTGCTGATCTACTTCTGGGCGGGCATTCTCGCCTTCGGCGCGGTGTCGGTGACCCTGTTCGACAGCGCCGTGGTGTTCTGGGTGATCGGCGCCGGACTGGTGGTCGCGGTGCTCGTCTCACTGGTGCCGCGGCTGCGCGCCCGGCACCACCGCGGCGGCTGAGCACCGGCGGCGGCTACACTGGCGGGTCGAACCGACCTGGGAGCCAAGCGTGAGCGAGACCGAAACCGAGAACCCGCACGCCGCGGTCGTGAGCAAGGCCGCACGTGCGATGACCCGGGCCTCCCTGCTGGTGACCCCGCCCGCGGTGCTGGCGTGCATCGCGGTGTTCAGCATCGTGTTCGGGCTACCCGGTTTGCTCGGCTCGCTGGTCGGCGGAACGCTGGCGTTGCTCGCCTCACTGTCCACTCTGGGCATGATGAAGTTCAGCGCGGGCCAGGACCCGATGTTCGTGATGGTGATAGCGCTCGGCGGGTACGTCGTCAAGATCGTCGTGCTGTTCGCCGCGCTGAGCCTGCTCAAGGGCGTCACCGTGCTGCACCCGCTCTCCCTCGGCATCACCATGATCGTGGCGATCCTGGTGGCCGCGGCCGTGGAGTTCGCCGCCTTCCGGCGGACCAAGATCCCGGCCATCATCCCGGCCGGCAGCTGATCCTCCGCCCGGTTCGAGACGGTGGTCCCGGCCGGACCCGGGACTTAAGTCCTCGGCCGTTCGGTGGGTTAGGAGTACGCCTGTACGGCACCGATTGACCTGCTGGTATGGTCCGCGTCATGGGTGGCGGCCTCGGCCGCGTACTCCCTCGCGAAACCTCGATCAGCAGTGTGGCGACCGATTGGTTCCTGCCGCTCCACCGCTGGTCCGAAGTGGACTGAAGGGCAGTGCGCGCGCGAGACCTTCCTGTGCCGCGGAGCGTGTTCCGGTGCTCCGCGCGCGGTGGGATAAGCCGCCTCCGGCGTCCCGAAACGTATCGGGTACGTTAAGTCCAGATCGTGACGATTCCCCCGGCGGAGTGAACGCCGGCCGGGAGAACCGGAGGGAGCGCAGTGAGCGCGCTGGTACTGGCCGAAGGTGCGGTGTTCTCACCACCCGGCGCCCAGAGTTTCGAGTTGCCGCCGTTGTTCGGCTCGGTCACCAAGCCGATGCTGCTGGTGGTGCTCTCGGTTGTCATCATCGCGACGTACTTCCTGCTGGCCACGCGGAAGCTGAAGGTGGTGCCGGGCAAGGGCCAGTTCATCGCCGAGTCGATCTACGACTTCAGCCGGAACAACATCGCGCGGCAGCAGATCGGTTCCCACGACTTCAAGCGGTACGTCCCGCTCGTTTTCGCGTTGTTCACCTTCGTGTTGCTGAACAACCTGTACGGGATCATCCCCGCGCTCCAGTTCCCCACGATGGCGCGGTTCGGCTTCCCGATCGCACTGTCGGTCCTCGTGGTCTTCCCGGTGTACCACTACGCCGGGTTCAAGCGGCATGGTTTCGCGGGCTACTTCAAGAAGGAACTGGCCCCGCCGAGCGTGCCGAAGGCGGTTCTGCCGCTGTTCTCGCTGATCGAGTTCGCGGAGAAGTTCTTCCTCAACCCGATCACGCTCGCCATCCGGGTGTTCGCGGCCATGTTCGCCGGGCACCTGATCCTGGCGGTGTTCACCCTCGGCGGCACCTTCCTGCTGACCGAGACCTCCGGCTGGGCGTTGAAGCCGGTCTCCCTGGTGGCCTGGGTCGTCGCCATCGGCATGACCTTCCTCGAAGCCTTCATCCAGGTCCTGCAGGCCTACATCTTCGCCCTGCTGTCGGCTGGGTACATCGGCGCCGCGCTGGCGTCGGACCACTGAGAAAGAACCACAAGCCCCGATCCGCGCGAGTGCGCGGACCGAAGTGAAGGGAAACGCACGTGAGCAACATCCTCCTCGCCCAGGCTGCCGCCCAGCCCGCCAACATCAACGCCGGTCTGGCCGCGATCGGGTACGGCCTCGGCGCGATCGGCCCGGGCATCGGCGTGGGCCTGATCTTCGCCGCGGTCATCAACGGCACCGCACGTCAGCCGGAGGCGCAGGGCAAACTGCAGGGCATCGGTTTCTCCACCTTCGTGCTCACCGAGGTGCTCGCCCTGATCGGCATTGTCATCTACTTCATCGCCTCCGCCGCCTGAGTTCTCGCTCGTTGCTTAAGGAGACGTCGTGCTGAACAGTGTTCTGTTCCTCGCCGCGGAAGGCGAGACGCACAACCCGATCATTCCGGATATCTCGGAGCTGATCCTCGGGTTCGTCGCCTTCCTGATCCTGCTGTTCGTGCTCAAGAAGTTCGTCGTCCCTCGGTTCGAGAAGGCGTACGAGGAGCGGGCACAGAAGATCGAAGGCGGCATCGAACGGGCGGAGAAGGCCCAGGCCGAGGCCGAGGCCGCGCTGACCGAGTACAAGGCGCAGCTGGCCGACGCCCGGTCCGAGGCCGCGAAGATCCGCGACGACGCGCGCTTGGAGGCCGAGCAGATCAAGGCCGAACTGCGGGCGAACGCCGAGGCCGAGGCCCAGCGGATCGTCACGCAGGGGCAGGCTCAGCTGCAGGCGCAGAAGGCGCAGATCGTCACCGAGCTGCGGGCCGAGCTGGGCCGCAACGCGGTGGAGCTGGCCGGCCGCATCGTCGGCGAGTCGCTCGAGGACGAGGCGCGCCGCCGCGGCACCGTCGACCGGTTCCTGGCGGAACTCGAGACGTCCGGTGCCACCAACGGAGCGGGGAAGTAGACCAGAGATGACGCTGCATGCTGCGAGCCGGGAAGCGCTCGACCTCGCCGGGACCCGTCTCGGCGAGGTACTGGCCGACGCGGGGGCCGACCCCGCGACGGTCGGGGACGAGCTGCTCTCGGTCGTCGACCTGCTGGACCGCGAGATCGGCCTGCGCCGCGCGGTCGGTGACCCTTCGGTGGACCCGGAGAGCCGCCGGGGCCTGGTCCGCCGGCTGTTCGAGGGCAAGCTGAGCGAACCGGCCCGCCAGGTGCTCGACACCGTGGTGGGCAGCCGCTGGTCCAGTCCCCGCCAGCTGGTGGACGGGCTCGAATCGCTCGGCCGCTCGGCGCTGCTCACCGCGGCCGAGCAGGCGGGCGGGGTCGAGACCGTCGAATCCCAGCTGTTCCAGATCGCGCGGATCGTGGCCGGCTCCCCGGAGCTGGACGCCGCGCTGTCCGACCCGATCGCTCCCGCGGAGGCGAAGCGCACGCTCGTGCGCGGGCTGTTCGCGGACAAGGTCGACGTGGTCACCGAAACCCTCGTCGAACAGGTCGTGCGCCGGGCCAAGGGCCGCGGGGTCGGTGCCCGGCTGGACACGCTGGTCGCACTCGCCGCGCAGCGGCGGGAGCGCTCGGTCGCCTACGTGACCAGCGCGAGCGCGCTCAGCGACGCCCAGCGGGCGCAGCTTTCGGCCAAGCTCGACGGGCTCTACGGCCGGCCGATCGCGCTGCACGTGGAGATCGACCCGGCCCTCGGCGGCGGGCTCGTCGTCCGGGTCGGCGACGAGGTCATCGACGGCAGCACCTCCGGTCAGCTCGCGGCGCTGCGCCGCAGGCTGGCCAGGGCCTGAGGCCGCATCCCCCGGCACACAGACTTTGCACACTGACGAAACAGAAGCGAGAGCGGGAACGAAATGGCGGAGCTGACGATCTCCTCGGACGAGATCGCCCAGGCGATCGGGAATTACGTCTCGAGTTACGCCCCTTCGGTGGAGCGGGAAGAGGTCGGCGTCGTCGCCGACGCCGGTGACGGGATCGCCCACGTCGAGGGGCTGCCCTCGGCCATGGCCAACGAGCTGCTCGAATTCCCGGGCGGCGTGCTGGGCGTGGCGCTGAACCTGGACGCGCGCGACATCGGTGTCGCGATCCTCGGTGACTTCGACGGCATCGTAGAGGGCCAGCAGGTCAAGCGGACCGGCCAGGTGCTCTCCGTGCCGGTCGGCGACGGCTACCTCGGCCGGGTCGTCAACCCCCTCGGCGAGGCGATCGACGGGCTCGGCGAGATCGAGACCACCGGCCGTCGCGCGCTGGAGCTCAAGGCCGCCTCGGTGGTCGAGCGCCAGCCGGTGTCCGAGCCGCTGCAGACCGGCATCACCGCGATCGACGCGATGACCCCGATCGGCCGCGGCCAGCGTCAGCTGATCATCGGCGACCGCAAGACCGGCAAGACCGCGGTCGCGGTGGACACGATCATCAACCAGAAGGCCAACTGGGAGACCGGCGACCCGAAGCAGCAGGTCCGCTGCATCTACGTCGCGGTCGGCCAGAAGGGCTCCACGATCGCCTCGGTGAAGACGGCGCTCGAAGAGGCGGGTGCGCTGGAGTACACCACCATCGTCGCCGCCCCGGCCTCGGACTCGGCCGGCTTCAAGTGGATCGCCCCCTACACCGGCTCGGCCATCGGCCAGCACTGGATGTACGAGGGCAAGCACGTCCTGATCGTGTTCGACGACCTGACCAAGCAGGCCGACGCCTACCGCGCGATCTCGCTGCTGCTGCGCCGCCCGCCGGGCCGCGAGGCCTTCCCCGGCGACGTCTTCTACTTGCACTCCCGCCTGCTGGAGCGCTGCGCGAAGCTCTCGGACGAGCTGGGCGCGGGCTCGCTGACCGGGCTGCCGATCATCGAGACCAAGGCCAACGACGTGTCGGCCTACATCCCGACGAACGTCATCTCGATCACCGACGGCCAGTGCTTCTTCCAGTCCGATCTGTTCAACGCCGGCCAGCGCCCGGCCATCGACGTGGGTATCTCGGTCTCCCGCGTGGGTGGTGCCGCGCAGGTCAAGGCGATGAAGAACGTCGCGGGCTCGCTCCGGATCGACCTGTCCCAGTACCGCGAGCTGGAGGCGTTCGCCGCCTTCGCCTCGGACCTCGACGACGCGTCGAAGGCGCAGCTCGAGCGTGGTGCCCGGCTGTACGAGGTGCTCAAGCAGCCGCAGTACTCGCCGGTCCCGGTCGAGGAGCAGGTCGCCACGGTGTACCTGGGCACGAACGGCCACTTCGACTCGGTCCCGACCGAGGACGTGCGCCGGTTCAACCTGGAGTTCCTCGACTCGGCGCGGCGCAAGCACGCCGAGGTGCTCGGCGCGATCCGCGAGACCGGCAAGTTCGAGGACGCCACCAGGGACGCGCTGATCGCGGCGGTGGAGGAGTTCAAGAAGGAGTTCACCACCGCCGAGGGCAAGCCGCTCGAGTCGAACGCCGACGCGATGGACGCCGAGAAGGTCGGGCAGGAGACCGTCAAGGTCAACAAGCCCGCCCCGAAGAAGTGAGCTGGTAGCCCATGGCCGCACAACTGCGGGAGCTTCGCTCGCGCATCAAGGCGACGAAGTCGATCGGCAAGATCACCAAGGCGATGGAGCTCATCGCCACCGCGCGCATCACCAAGGCGCGGGCGAAGGTTGCCGCTTCCCGGCCGTACGCGGACGAGATCACCAAGGTGCTCTCGGCGCTGGCCGGCGCGGCGACGAGTCTCGACCACCCGCTGCTGGTCGAGCGCCCGAACCCGAAGCGTGCCGCGGTACTGGTCGTCACCAGTGACAAGGGCCAGTGCGGTGGATACAACTCCAACGTGCTGAAGGCGACCGAGGAACTGCTCGCGCTGCTGCGCGAGGAGGGCAAAGAGGTCGACGTCTACACCACCGGCAGCAAGGGCCTGAACTACTACCGGTTCCGCAACCGCCCGGTGGCCGGCAGCTGGACCGGGTTCTCCGACCAGCCCGGCTACCCGGACGCGGTCACGGCCGCGGAAACGCTGGTGCGGTCCTTCAACGCCGGGGTCGACGACTCCTCCGGTAATGCCGACGGCATCACCGGGGTGGACGAGATCCACGTCGTCTACACCGAGTTCGTGTCGATGCTGACCCAGCGGCCGGTGGCCAAGCGCGTCGCGCCGCTGGAGGTCGAGTACTCCGAGGGCGAGGACGAGAAGCCCGCCGGGCTGCTGCCGAGCTACGAGTTCGAGCCCAGCGCCGACAAGCTGCTCTCCGCGCTGCTGCCGAAGTACATCAACACCCGGCTGTACTCCGCGCTGCTGGAGTCGGCGGCCTCGGAGCTGGCGGCCCGCCGCACGGCGATGAAGGCGGCCTCGGACAACGCGAACGAACTGGTGAACACGCTGACGCGGGAGGCGAACCAGGCCCGCCAGGCGCAGATCACCCAGGAGATCTCCGAAATCGTCGGTGGCGCGAACGCGCTCACCGCAGCAGGAAGTGATGACTGATGACGAGTACTGAAGCCCCGCGCGCCAAGGGGCGCATCGTCTCGGTGACCGGGCCGGTCGTCGACGTCGAGTTCCCGCGCGGTTCCGTCCCCGACCAGTTCAACGCGCTGCAGGTCGACATCGAGTTCGAGCAGCTGCGCAAGACGGTCACCCTCGAGGTCGCCAGCCACCTCGGCGACAACCTGGTGCGCACCATTTCGCTGCAGCCGCAGGACGGTCTCGTCCGCGGTGCCGAGGTCACCGACACCGGTGCCCCGATCAGCGTGCCGGTGGGCGACAAGGTCAAGGGCCACGTCTACAACGCGCTCGGCGAGTGCCTCGACGAGCCGGGCTACGGCGCGGACCTCGAGCGCTGGGGCATCCACCGCAACCCGCCGGCCTTCGACCAGCTCGAAGGCAAGACGGAGATGCTGGAGACCGGCCTCAAGGTCGTCGACCTGCTGACCCCGTACGTGCAGGGTGGCAAGATCGGCCTGTTCGGCGGTGCCGGCGTGGGCAAGACGGTGCTGATCAAGGAGATGATCACCCGCGTCGCCCGGAACTTCGGTGGTACCTCGGTGTTCGCCGGCGTCGGCGAGCGCACCCGTGAGGGCAACGACCTGTTCCTGGAGATGTCCGAGGACGGCGTCATCAACGACACCGCCCTGGTCTTCGGCCAGATGGACGAGCCGCCGGGCACCCGGATGCGGGTCGCGCTGTCCGCGCTGACCATGGCGGAGTACTTCCGCGACGTCCAGAACCAGGACGTGCTGCTGTTCATCGACAACATCTTCCGGTTCACCCAGGCCGGTTCCGAGGTCTCCACCCTGCTGGGCCGGATGCCCTCGGCGGTGGGGTACCAGCCGACGCTGGCCGACGAGATGGGTCAGCTGCAGGAGCGGATCACCTCGACCCGGGGTCGCTCGATCACCTCGATGCAGGCGATCTACGTGCCCGCGGACGACTACACCGACCCGGCCCCCGCGACCACGTTCGCGCACCTGGACGCCACCACCGAGCTTTCCCGGTCGGTGTTCCAGAAGGGCATCTTCCCGGCGGTGGACCCGCTGGCCTCGACCTCGACCATTCTCGACCCGGCGATCGTCGGGGAGGACCACTACCGGGTGGCCTCCGAGGTCATCCGGATCCTGCAGAAGTACAAGGAACTGCAGGACATCATCGCGATCCTCGGGATGGACGAGCTTTCCGAAGAGGACAAGCTGACCGTGCAGCGGGCGCGCCGGATCGAGCGGTTCCTGTCCCAGAACATGCTGGTGGCCGAGGCCTTCACGCAGATCCCCGGCTCGACGGTGCCGCTGGCCGAGACCATCGAGTCCTTCGACCGGATCACCAAGGGCGACTTCGACCACTACCCGGAGCAGGCGTTCCTGGGTATCGGCGGGCTCGAGGACCTGGAGAAGAAGTACCGGGAGATCACCGGTAAGTGACGTTCCGGGGCGGCGGGGCGGATGTCCATTGTGGACTGAAGGCCCCGCCGTTCCGGTACCCGAAGCCGGACCTATTACACTCGGCGGTGACCCCGGCGAGCGAAGGAGTGCTACGTGGCTGAGATGTCCGTGGAGCTGGTGGCCGTCGAGCGCCGGCTCTGGTCGGGTACCGCCACCTTCGTGGTGGCGCAGACCACCGAAGGCGAGATCGGCATCATGCCGGGCCACGAGCCGGTCCTCGGCCAGCTCGTCGAGGGTGGCGTGGTGAAGGTGAACACGGTCGACGGTGAGGTGCTCACCGCGGCCGTACACGGTGGTTTCCTGTCGGTCACCGCCACCGGCGTGAGTGTGCTGGCCGAGAGCGCCGAGCTGTCCGACGAGATCGACGTGGCGGCCGCGCAGGCCGCGCTCAGCACCGGTGACGAGGCCGAGCGGGCCAGGGCAGCGGGCAGGCTCCGCGCGGCCGGGCAAACGGCCTGACCGGGCGAACGCGAACGGAGGCCGGGCCATGGAGATCGTCATCGTGGTGCTGGCTCTCCTGATCGTGGTCGTCCTCGTGGCCGGCTGGTATGTCCAGCGATGGATCCGGATGCGCCGGGGCGGTGGCGTGAGCGTCGCGCTGCGGTGGCGTCCGGACCATCCGCGGGCCAGCTGGCACCTCGGGCTCGGCCGGTACGAGGGCGACAAGTTCGTCTGGTATCGGGTGTGGAGCCTGCGGGCCGGCCCGGACCGGGTCTTCCAGCGCGAGAGCATGCAGATCGCCGACCGGCGGGATCCCTCCGGATCGGAGGCCTACGCGGTGCCGGACGGCTCGACCGTGCTTCGTTGTGAGTCCGCGGCGCAGGAGGCGATCGAGATCGCCATGGGGCCGGGTGCGCTCACCGGGTTCCTGTCCTGGCTGGAGTCCGCCCCGCCCGGGCGCCGGTTGCCCCGGGCCTCCTGAATCGCAGCCTCAGCACGCCCTGCGCGGTCACCCGGCCGAGTTCCCACGAACCGCCAGGGCCGTGAAGGGACCCTTCACGGACTCTGAGTCTGTGAAGGGTCCCTTCACAGCCTTACGTCGGAAGGTTCCGCAGCGAGCCCGCCCCCACGGCCGCGCTCGTCAGCCGCCCGGCTGCCACAGCACATCACCGTCCGGGTTGGCCAGCCGGGAGAGGATGAACAGCAGGTCGGACAGCCGGTTGAGGTACTTCGCGGCGAACGGGTTCGTCGTCTCGGGCTCGGCCTCCGCCAGCGCCCAGGCGGCGCGCTCCGCCCGGCGGGTCACCGTGCGGGCCTGGTGCAAGTACGCCGCTCCTGGGGTGCCGCCCGGCAGGATGAACGAGGTCAGCTTCGGCAGCCGCTCGTTGAACTCGTCGCACCAATCTTCGAGCCGGGTCAGGTACGCCTCGGTGATGCGCAGCGGCTCGTACGGCGGGTTCTCTTGGATCGGCAGGCACAGGTCGGCGCCGACGTCGAACAGGTCGTTCTGGATCCGGCGCAGGACCGTGGTGATCTCCTCGGGCAGCCCGCCGAGCGCGACGGCCAGGCCGAGTACCGAATTCGCCTCGTCGGTGTCGGCGTATGCGGCCAGCCGTGGCGAGGTCTTGGGCACCCTTGAGCCGTCGCCGAGGGCAGTGCTGCCGCTGTCGCCGACCTTCGTGTATACGCGGTTGATGCGAACGACCATGCGGCTGACTCTACCTGGCCCCGCGTCGGGCAAAGCTGGGTGAGAGGGCATGATTGGCGGCCATGAGCGAGCACTTCAACGTGCACGGCGGGGCGCGGCTGGTCGGTGAGGTCGAGGTCGTCGGCGCCAAGAACAGCGTGCTGAAGCTGATGGCCGCGGCGCTGCTGGCCGAGGGCACCACGACGATCACGAACTGCCCCCAGATCCTCGACGTCCCCTTGATGGGCGATGTGCTGCGCAGTGTCGGCTGCGAGGTGGAGATCGAGGGCGACACCGCGCGGATCACCACCCCCGCGGAGCTGTCGCACCGGGCGGACTCGGCGGCGATGGGCAAGCTGCGCGCCTCGGTGTGCGTGCTGGGCCCGCTGGTCGGGCGGTTGAAGCAGGCCGTGGTGGCGCTGCCCGGCGGGGACGCGATCGGCCAGCGGCCGCTGGACATGCACCAGAACGGGCTGCGCAAGCTCGGCGCGACCAGCACCATCGAGCACGGCTGCGTGGTCGCGAAGGCCGAATCGCTGGTGGGCGCCCAGATCTGGCTGGACTTCCCGAGCGTCGGCGCGACCGAGAACATCCTGATGGCCGCGGTGCTGGCCGAGGGCTCGACGGTGATCGACAACGCCGCGCGCGAGCCGGAGATCGCCGACATCTGCACGATGCTCACCGAAATGGGCGCGAAAATCGAGGGCGTCGGCACGTCCACCCTGACCGTGCACGGCGTCCCGCAGCTGAACCCGACCGAGCACCGCGTGATCGGCGACAGGATCGTCGGCGCGACCTGGGCGTTCGCCGCCTCGATGACGCGCGGCGACCTGACCGTGCGCGGGGTCAACTCGCACCATCTCGACCTGGTGCTGGACAAGCTGCGCCTGGCCGGCGCCGAGGTGACCACGTTCGACGAGAAGGGCTTCCGGGTCGTGCAGCCGGAACGGCCCAAGGCGGTCGACTGGGTGACCCTGCCCTACCCCGGCTTCGCCACCGACCTGCAGCCGTTCGCGGTGGCGCTGTCCGCGGTGTCCGACGGCACGTCGATGATCACGGAGAACGTCTACGAGGCCAGGTTCCGCTTCATCGAGGAGATGATCCGCCTCTCCGGCGACGCCCGCACCGACGGCCACCACGCCGTCGTCCGCGGCGTCGACCGCCTCTCCAGCGCCCCCGTCTGGGCCTCCGACATCCGCGCCGGCGCCGGACTGGTCCTGGCCGGCCTGTGCGCGGACGGCGTAACCCAGGTGTGGGACGTCTTCCACATCGACCGGGGCTATCCGCACTTCGTGGAGAACCTGAACCGCCTCGGCGCCCGTATCGACCGCGTGGCGGGTGAACCGGAACGGGCGTAGACAGTGCCCGTACCCTGGGACTACACGTGAGAAACGGGGTTCGTGACGACTGCGCTGCCCGACTGGATGGTTCTGCCGCCCGGTGGTTTGTCCGCCGCTGATTACGAGGCGCTGGACGAAGAGGTCTGCCGGGCCATCGAGATTGTTGACGGAGCCATTGTCGTCAACCCCGCACCTCGTCGGATGCATCAACGGATCATCCGGCGCCTGTCGTATGCGGTCGAAGCGGCCTGCGGCCCGGACCTCGCCGTGGAATTCGACGTCGACCTCCGGCTGCGGGACGTGCCGCTGCTCAACCGGCGGCCGGACCTGGTCGTCTACGACGCCTGGCTCGGCGCGGACGCGGTGCTCCGCCCGGAGGCCTGCCACCTGGTCGTCGAGGTCATGTCGCCCGGCTCGGTCACTGTCGACCAGATCGACAAGCCCGCCGAGTACGCGGCTGCGGGCATCCCGCGGTTCTGGCGCGTCGAGAACGCCACGGACGAAGTCGGCGGGCTGACGGTCTTCTGCTATCGCCTCGACGGAACCACTCGCTCGTACGTCCCGGTCGGGGCGCATCAGCGGAGGCTGACCGTCTCCGATCCGTTCGAGCTGTCGGTGGAGCTGCCCGAACTGCTCTGAGTCACGCTCAGCTCTCAACCGCCAACGCCGCCCCGAAGCCGATCAACACCGTTCCCGTCACGCCGTCGAGCGTGCGGCGGACTCGGCGCTGTTCCAGCCAGTCGCGTACGCGGTGTACGAGCAGGAGTAGCAGAACTTGCCATACTGCGCCTGCTGCAGCGACGGTGTAGCCGAGCAGGAGCGCGTCGCCGGTGGTGGTCACGCCGGGGATGAGGAACTGGGGCAGCACCGACAGGTACAGCACCAGCACCTTCGGGTTCGTGATGTTCGACAGGAACCCTTCCCGCCACCGCCGGAACGCGCTCGGGCGCGTCCGCCGGGAGCCGTCCGCCGCGTTGTAGTCACCGCGCCAGGCGCCGCGCAGGGCCTGGCAGCCGAGGACGACCAGGTATGCGATGCCTAGCCACTTGACCGTCTCGAACACCGGCTGGGCTCGCGTGATGACCGCGCCGAGCCCGAACGCCGCGGCGGTGGCTTGCAGAGTGTTCGCCACGGTAATGCCGAAGCATGCCGACGCCCCGCCTCGCGCACCGCCGGACAGGGCGTTCTTGAGCACCACCATGCTGTCCGGCCCGGGCACGATCGCAAGCAGCACCATCATGGCGAGGAATCCGCCGTACACGCCCCACGTCATGCGCGCACCGTAACCGGCTCAGGACTCCAGGGCTAAAGCCGCCCCGAAGCCGAGCAGCGCGGTCCCGGTTACACCGTCGAGCGTGCGGCGGACCTTGCGCTGGCTCAGCCAACCGCGTACGCGGTGTACGAAGAAAAGCAGAGCCAGCTGCCAGATCCCGCCCAGCACCGCGACCGTGTACGCGAGAACGAGCGCGTCCAAGGTCGTGGTCTGCACTGGGTCGAGGAACTGCGGCAGCACCGACAGGTACAGCACAAGCACCTTCGGGTTGGTGATGTTGGACAGGAAGCCCTCACGCCACCGCCGGAAGCCGCTGGCACGCTTGCGCTGGGTCTGCGCGACGGCGTCGTAGTTGCCCCGCCACGGACCGCGTAGCGCCTGGACGCCGAGGAACACCAGATAGGCCGCGCCGAGCCACTTGAGCGTGAGGAACACCGGCTGCGACCGCGCGATGACCACGCCGAGCCCGAGCGCCGCGGCGGTGCCCTGCACCGCGTTGCCCGCGAAGATCCCGGCTGTGGCGAGGAATCCGCCTCGCGCGCCGCCGGAAAGCGCGTTCTTCAGCATCACCATGGTGTCCGGCCCGGGGGCGAGCACGATGAGGACCACGATCACCAGGTAGCTGCCGTATACGCTCCATGTCACGTCTGTCCACGGTAGAGCCCGGATCGGCCGCAGTCTCGCGGATTTCCGTCACAGTGCCGGGCAACCCGGGCGAAGCGGACAGCGTGTCCTCTTCGGAACGAGGAGGCAGGCATGTACCCACTGGCCGAAGGCGAACAACTGCTCTGGTCCGGACGCCCGCAGCGGTACGTGCGGCGGTACCGCGATTACCACTACTACCTGTCGGTGGCGATCCTGCTCCTCGGCGGGGTCGTCCTGACTGCCCGCTTCGACCTGCAGCTCTGGAACCTGCTCGGCTGGGGAGTCGTACTGGGGCTGCTGATCGGCACCGCCTGCGAACGCAACCGTGACCGTCGTGCATTCGTCGCCGCGACCACCTATCTGGTCACCGATCGCCGGCTGATCTTCGTTTCGCAGGGGGAGCCCGGGATCGAGTTCCGGTGGATCGGGCTCGCCGATCTCCGCCCGCCACGGGTGCAGGGGCACGGTGACGGCGTCGGCACGATCGACTTCCACCCCACGGCCCTTGAGTGGCTGAAGGACCAGGGATACCGGTCCCGGCCCGCGTGGGTTCCGATCCTGCCCGAGCTGATGGCCGTCCCCGACGCCGCACAGGTCGCCGCCCTGATCACGCGGAACGGTGCGGACGCTGCGGCCGCGGTGAGCCAGGGATCCGGGTCCCAGCGTCCGGAAGGTCAGGACAGCCGTCCCGATGCCTGAAATTCTGTCCACTATGGACTGTCGCGGGTGGCCTGTTCGCCCACTCCGGCACACGGAGCACTTTCCGTCGGCGTGATTCCGGGGCTACCGTCGGGGCATGGGCGAGTACGAGCACATCCTCGTGAAGCGGGACGGGGACACGATCACTGTCACCATGAACCGTGCGGCACGGCGAAATTCACTGTCCGCCGAGCATCTCGGTGAGTTGCTCGCGGCGTTCCGGGAAGCGGGCCGTTCGGACGCGACCGGCATCGTGCTGGCCGGCGCCGGTCCGGTGTTTTCCGCGGGGCACGACTTCGGCGACGTGGCCGCGCGTGACTTTATGGGCGTACGCGAGCTGCTCACGCTCTGCACCGAGCTGATGCGGACCATGCAGTCGGTTCCGCAGGTGGTGCTCGCGCGTGTGCACGGGTTGGCGACTGCCGCGGGCTGCCAGCTGGTCGCGTCCTGCGACCTTGCGGTGGCCGCGGAATCCGCCGGTTTCGCCCTGCCTGGCGGCAAAGGCGGCTGGTTCTGCCACACCCCGGCGGTCCCGGTGGCCCGCTCGATCGGCCGCAAGCGCCTGATGGAGCTGGCCCTGACCGGAGACGTGGTGGACGCCGCGACAGCGCTCGACTGGGGGCTGGTCAACCGCGTGGTCCCGGACGCAGAGCTGGACGAAGCTGTGGCCGCCCTGCTGGCGCGCGCCACCCGGGGCAGCCGGGCGAGCAAGGCGATGGGGAAGCAGACGCTGTACGCGCAGCTCGATCGCCCGGAAGCGGACGCGTACGCGATCGCGCTGGAAGTCATGGCCTCGGCCTCGCAGCTACCCGGCGCGCGCGAGGGAATTGCGGCGTTCCTGGAGAAGCGCAAGCCGGACTGGACGGACTAGCGCCGTTCGTGCAGAACCAGCAAGGTGTAGGCGGCGATCGTCTGCGCGTCCAGGATCTCACCGGACGCGATCATCTTCTCCACCTCGTTCCGTCCGAACCAGGCGGTGCGCATGTCCTGCTCCTCCGGTTCCCGCTCCGGTTCGCCCTCGGTCAGGCCGGTGGCCAGGTAAACGTGGCCGCGCTGGCTGGTCAGGCCGGGGGCGACTTCAAGCAGGCCGATCTCGGTCATGGTCTCCGCGCGGAGCCCGGTCTCCTCGCGTAGCTCCCGGCGCGCCAGCTCGGCGGGCGGCACCTCGGCGAGATCGGGCGCGGTGCCCTGGACGAACTCCCAGCGGCGCGCCCCGACCGGGTAGCGGAACTGCTCGACCAGGTGCATCCGGTCACCCGCGAGCGGGATCACCAGCGCGTAGGTCGGTTTGTCGATCACGCCGTAGATGCCGGGACTGCCGTCCGCGCGGCGGGTGGTGTCCTCGCGCACCGTCATCCAGTTGTTCCGATACACCTCGCGGGTCGCGACACGCTGAACGGGGTCCACCCGTTCAGTATCACCGAGCCTGTCCTACCCTCGGCGGGTGCGTCTCGTGATCGCTCGGTGCCAGGTCGACTACGCCGGCCGCCTGCTGCCCGTCAAGTCGGACGGCTCGGTGTCGGTGCACTCCGACGACCGTGCCTGCAAGCACGCCTCTCCGAGGTCGAGACACCTGTCTCCATCCATGAAGCGGATGGGCGCTGCTCCTCGGCTCGCCGAGGGATCGATCGCGAAGGGATGGGCGCGGTGAGGCTCGTAGTCGCTCGCTGTCAGGTGGACTACATCGGTCGGCTGACCGCGCATCTGCCGATGGCCAACCGGGTGCTCATGGTGAAAGCGGATGGCTCGGTTCTCGTTCATTCGGATGGTGGCTCGTACAAACCCCTCAACTGGATGTCGCCGCCATGCTGGTTGATCGAAGACCCCGGAATCTGGACGGTCCAGAACAAGGCCGGTGAGAAGCTCGTCATTGCGATCGACGAGGTCATGCATGACTCGAAACATGAGCTGGGTGTGGATCCGGGACTGCAAAAGGATGGCGTCGAAGCCCACTTGCAGGAGTTGCTGGCCGAGCACATCAAAACCCTTGGCGACGGTTATACGCTGGTCCGCCGCGAGTTTCCGACGGCGATCGGGCCGGTCGACATCATGGCCCGTGACGCTGACGGCGCAAGCGTGGCGGTGGAGATCAAGCGGCGTGGCGAGATAGACGGTGTAGAACAGCTGACGCGTTACCTCGAACTGCTCAATCGTGACCCGCTGCTCGCCCCGGTGCAGGGCGTATTCGCGGCGCAGGTCATCAAGCCCCAAGCCCGCACGCTCGCCCAGGACCGGGGTATCCGGTGCGTGGTGCTGGACTATGACGCTCTGCGCGGTACCGACTCTGACGAGTTTCGCCTGTTCTGACCGACCGATCACGGTGGCCTTGTGTGCCACGCGGAGGCCGCATTCAATGTGGCAAGATCATCCTGCGGCCAACCGATGCTGCGCTCCTGTGATCGGCTAGCAGTGCATGCTCAATACGGTGACATGCCGTGATGCCGGTCTGAACGTGCTCAACCGGTGGCTTCGACGTTCCATGCCTTGAGGTAGGGCGTGGCGCTGGGGGCGTTCTTGACCAGGGCAGTGCGCCACGGCAGTACACCTTCGCGTTGCAACCTGCCGATTACAACGATGGGGTGTACTCCTCGATCATTCGCAACCGCGTTGATCCATTGAGCGCCGATTCGCGAAGGTGGTCTGGGGAGAGGTTGATCGAAAACCCAGCCGGATGCGAGCTCATCTGCCTGGTCCTCGTCACCCAAAGTATGATCGTCCTCGTCGATGAGAGGTTTCCCATTCTTGGAAACGTCGCCGCGAACTACATGAGCAATCTCATGTAGCAGGGTGAACAGTACCTTGTCGAGACGGTGACCCCGGCCGGACAGTGCAATGACTGGGCCGGCCTCGTCCGCATAGGACGCACCGGAGATTTTGCTGGACGGGAATGCCTCCACGAACACGAGGCGAACTCCGGCGGCGCCGAATTTTTCCGGTAGTCTCTTGAAGTCGCCTGGGTCGCGAACCAGGCGACTTACTTGCTTCGCAAGTTCTTCGAGCATGTGGTGCGAAAAAGTGTGGGATGACATCGTGGCGGCGGCTCTCCGTACGCAGGCGAACCAGCCGTTCTGGGTCGGTGTGAGTGGTTCGTCATTGTTGGCACGTCGTGCTGCCATGTGCCATGGGGGTTGTTCGTCGAGGGTTTCGATTCCCATGAGTTGCATGAGCTGCTGGGCCTGGCCGGCAGTGGACGTGGCCGTTATGATTCCGCGCTTGCGCAGTACGGCCATGGGGGCCAACGCGTTGATCTTTGCTCGCGTCTTGACGTCGTCGAGGTCCTCTTGGATATCCGGATCCAGCCGCTGCTTCCAGAGAAAATATGAATTCTGCACGTTGAGCCAAAACTCGGCACTAGTCCCGAATGCTGCTCCGATCTGCGCGGCGGATTCCCGTGTAATCTCCTTCTTGCCCTGAATGATCTCGGAGACAAACTGGGTTGGGCGCCCAAGGATCTCGGCGAACTCGGCTTGAGTCCATCCCCGGGCCTCCAACTCGTCAGCGAGGTGCTCCCCAGCGGGAAACGCCTCGGCGAGTGTGGTGTCCATGAGCGATTCCCTAGTGGTAGTCAACGACTTCGATGATGACTGCGATGCGGTCGCCGTTGGTCTTGAATGTGACGATCAGTCGGTATTGGTCGTTGAGGCGCATCGAGTGCTGTCCCGCCCGGTCACGCCGCAACAGTTCCAAGCGCAGGCCGCGAAGCGCGTACAGGTCACGCTCGTCTTTCGCGGCCACGATGCGCTGGACCGTCTTCCGATAGGCCTTGACGACATCGCGACCCCATCCCTTCGGCGCAAAAGCAGCGTCTTCGGCCAGTCGACGCAGGTTCTCGTCGCTGTACTCGACTCGCAACTCGCCCTCACTTCATCACCCCTGGGCCGAAGCCCCGTGTGAGCATGAAGGCTACCTTTCGTTCCCGGGTGGGCCGTCGCCCGGTCCCTGTTGACTAGTGTACATGTGTTCACCTCTAAGGTGAAGTGATGAATGCGACCAAGGTCATAGTGATTCCCGCTGTTGGGCAGCCCGCAGGGCAGAGGTGGGGGTAGTGATGACTGTTCGAGGTGGAGTCGAACGCTTCGGGTCCCGGCAGATGCCGGGCTCGCGAGTTCCGCCTGTTCTGAGCTTTCCCCGGCCGGATTCCGGCGACGGCCGCACGCGGCGGCCACGATGCCCTCGCCCCCCGGCGCTGAGCGGTCAAAGCGTGCCCTCGGCGGCTCATCCCCCTTGTTGCCCCTTGTGGTTCGCCGGGCTGAATCTCCCCCTGACTCTGCCCGAACGGGCACTGCGCTGGATGGCCGATCCGGTTGGGTCGCCCGCCGGAACGCCCGGTAGGCCACGGGATCGACCACGACCGAACACGTGGTCTGGTCCACTAGATAAATCACAGGTCAGCCATCTGTTGGAAAATTCCGCAGTGTCGGCGTGACTCCTCGGGGAGACATGCAGTACGGTCCGGTCGGCAGGGACGATGGTGTTTCCTGTGGGAGAATGTTTGATTCGGAGGTGGCCGGGTGCTCGTCCTCGCCGACGCGAACCTGCGGCTCAACGCGAGTCCGATCGACTACATCGAGCTGGCGTTCTATTTCCTGCTGGTGCTGGGCATCGGCTATCTCGCCCGGCGGCAGGTGTCCAGCAGCCTGGACTTCCTGCTCTCCGGCCGCTCACTGCCGGCCTGGGTGACCGGCCTCGCGTTCGTCTCCGCGAACCTCGGCGCGGTCGAGGTGATGGGCATGTCCGCGAACGGGGTGCTCTACGGCCTGCCGACGGTGCACTACTTCTGGATCGGCGCCATCCCGGCGATGCTGTTCCTCGGCCTGGTGATGATGCCGTTCTACTACGGCTCCAAGGTCCGCAGCGTGCCGGAGTTCATGCGCCGCCGGTTCGGCAAGCCCGCGCACCTGGTCAACGGCATCAGCTTCGCGGCCGCGCAGATCCTGATCGCGGGTGCGAACCTGTTCCTGCTGGCCAGTGTGGTCAACCTGCTGCTGGGCTGGCCGCTGTGGGTGTCCATTGTGGTGGCCGCCGCGATCGTGCTCGCCTACACCGCGCTCGGCGGGCTCTCGGCGGCGATCTACAACGAGGTGCTGCAGTTCTTCGTGATCGTGGTGGCGCTGCTGCCGCTCACGATCGTCGGCCTGGTCAAGGTCGGTGGCTGGCAGGGCCTGGTGGACAAGGTCACGAACAGCCCGGGTGGTTCCGCGCAGCTGCACTCCTGGCCCGGCGACAACCTGACCGGCTTCGGCAACAACTTCCTTTCCGTGCTGGGGATCGTGTTCGGTCTCGGCTTCGTGCTCTCCTTCGGCTACTGGACCACGAACTTCGTCGAGGTCCAGCGCGCGATGGCGTCGAAGAGCATGTCCGCCGCGCGGCGCACGCCCATCATCGGCGCGTTCCCGAAGATGCTGGTCCCGTTCATCGTCATCATCCCCGGCATGATCGCCGGCGTGGTGGTGCCGGAGTACTTGCGCGACAAGGGAATCCTGCTCGACGGCGGTACCGCGCCGAGTGGTGTCACGGCGAACAACGCGTTGCTGCTGCTGATGCGCGACCTGCTGCCCAACGGCATCCTCGGCATCGCGATCGCCGGTCTGCTCGCCTCGTTCATGGCAGGTATGGCGGCGAACCTCAGCTCATTCAACACGGTGTTCACGTACGACATCTGGCAGACGTACGTGAAGAAGGACAAGCCGGACGGCTACTACCTGCGGCTCGGCCGGAGCATCACGGTGGTCGCCACGATCCTGGCCATCGGCACCGCGTTCATCGCGTCGAACTCCTCGAACATCCTCAACTACCTGCAGGATCTGTTCTCCTTCTTCAACGCGCCGCTGTTCGCCACCTTCATCCTCGGCATGTTCTGGAAGCGGATGACCCCGCACGCGGGCTGGAGCGGCCTGGCGTTGGGCACACTGAGCGCGGTCACCGTGTGGAGCCTTTCGCAGGCCGAGGTTCTGCCGCTGACCGGACAGGGCATCAGCTTCGTGGCCGCCGGTACCGCGTTCGCGGTGGACATCGTGGTCAGTGTGGCGGTCTCGCTGGCGACCCGGCCGAGGGCGGACGCCGAACTCGTGGGGCTGGTCTATTCGCTGACCCCACGGGATTCCCTCAAACACGACGCGAGCGGCGAGAACGCCGGCTGGTACCGCAAGCCGGGCCTGCTGGCCGGCATCGTGCTCGTGATCACCATCGGTCTGAACATCATCTTCTGAGGAGGCCCGCATGACCGAGTCCTCGCGGCCGCGCAAGGCGGGCGCCTTCGACATCCGGCTGATCATCGCGCTGCTGCTCGGCGTCTACGGCGTGGTCCTGACCGTGATGGGCCTGGCCTTCACCTCGGACGCCGACCGGGAGAAGGCGGCCGGGGTGAACATCAACCTGTGGGCCGGGATCGGCCTGCTGGTGGTCACCGCGATGTTCGTGCTGTGGACCGTGCTGCGCCCGCTGGCGGTGCCGCAGGCCGCCGCGGAACCGGCCGAATAACCGGGTTGTGGCCATGTCCGGTGGCCCGGCCCGCTAGGTTTCCGGACGTGGTGCACGATCGCCGGCCCGGCCGGTTTCCGAAGCTTTCCGCCCTCGTCGCGGCCGGCGCGCTGGTGGTTTCCGGCTGCGGGCACGGGAACCTCGGCAAGGAGAACTTCGCCCGCACCCCGGTGCCCGCGCCGGCGAGCGTCGCGTCCACTGTGGCGGTGGACGATCCGGCGACCACCGCCGAGGTGCTGCGGAATCTGCAGCCGTGCCAGTTCGTCGGCCCGGAGGTGCTGAAGCAGCTGGGGACGCCGCAAGGGGAACCGGCGCCGTCCGCCGTGCGGTTCGACGTCTGCAGTGCTTCGGTGACCGACCCCGGCGGCAAGAACCTCTCCGTGGAGGTCTCCCTCGGCAAGCCGGTGAGCATCACCGTGCAGAAGGTCACCGATCAGGTGGACGGCCTGCCTCGGCTGGAGGGGTCCGGTGCCGGCGCCGAGTCGTGCACGGCCGGTGTGCTCACTTCGCGAAAGCCGGACCTCGGCGTCTTGTTCGCGCTCAACTACCCCGGCGGGGACGCCTGCCCGGCCGGGCGCACGCTGGCCGCCGAGGCCGCGAAGATCCTGCACCGGACACCGCAGAAGTACGCCCCGGGCGCGGGCAGCCTGGTCACCACCGATCCGTGCGCGATGCTCGACCGGAGCGTGGTGGACGCGGTGGCCAAGGGCGCCAAGCCCGAGGTCACCGGGCTGCACAGCTGCCGATGGGGGACCACCGCGTCGCTGGAAGTGCTGCTGCTGCCGGGGCGCCCGCTGCTGGAGGGCGACGGCTGGCAGAAGGTCGACGTCGGCTCGCCCGGCCAGGCCTTCCAGAAGCAGGGCCCATCCGGTCCGGGGAGCTGCCAGGTGCACTGGCAGCACCGGCCGTGGCAGCAGGGCTATTTCGAAATCGCCCAGGTGGAGTACCAGAACGGGACTCCGGGCACCGATGATCCCTGCGGCCAGGCCGTCCCGGCCGCTCAGCAGCTCGCCGCCGAACTGCCCAAGCCGTGAAGGGTCCCTTCACGGACGCTGATTCCGTGAAGGGACCCTTCACAGCTCCTTCGCCGGAGCCGTGGAGCCACTAAGTTGAAGGGTGCCCACCACGTCGACGTGTCGGAGGCTCCTCATGAAGAAGATCATCAACGATCCGGCCACCGTGGTCGCCGAGTCGCTGAGAGGACTTGCCGTCGCCCATGCGGACCTGCTGCGGGTGCGGGACGATCCGGCGCTGGTCGTCCGGGCGGACGCCCCGGTGCCGGGCAAGGTCGCGGTGATCTCGGGCGGCGGTTCCGGCCACGAGCCGCTGCACGGTGGGTTCGTCGGGCCGGGGATGCTCGACGCGGCGGTGCCCGGCGCGGTCTTCACCTCGCCGACGCCGGACGCGGTGCAGGCAGCGCTCGCCGAGACCACCGGCCCGGCCGGTGCGCTGCTGATCGTCAAGAACTACACCGGTGACGTGCTCAACTTCGAGACCGCCGCCGAGCTGGCCGCGGTCGACGACCTCGACGTGCGCAGCGTGGTGATCGACGACGACGTCGCGGTCAAGGACTCCACCTTCACCGCCGGGCGCCGCGGCGTCGGCGGCACGGTGCTGGTGGAGAAGATCACCGGGGCCGCGGCCGCCCGCGGTGACACACTGGACGCGGTGGAAGCGCTGGCACGCAAGGTGATCGGGCAAGTTCGCTCGATCGGGGTGGCGCTCACCGCACCGACCGTGCCGCATGTCGGCCAGCCCAGTTTCGACCTGGGCCCGGACGAGATCGAGTTCGGCATCGGCATCCACGGGGAGCCGGGCCGCGAGCGGATCCCGGCCGAACCGGCCGACGCGCTGCTGGCCCGGATGGTCGAGGCGGTGGCTTCCGACCTGCCGTTCGCCGCGGGCGACCGGGTGCTGCTGTTCACCAATTCGATGGGTGCCACCCCGCAGCTGGAGCTGTACCTCGCGCACGGCATTGCCGAGCGGCTGCTGGCCGAGCGTGGCATCGTGGTCGAGCGCAGGCTGGTCGGCCCGTACATCACGAGCCTGGAGATGCAGGGCATCAGCCTGACCTTGTTGAAACTGGACGACGAGCTGACGCAGCTGTGGGACGCCCCGGTGCGCACCCCGGCTCTGCGGTGGGGGATCTGATGAGTTGTTCTGCCGAGGGCCTAGCCGCGGCGCTGCGCGAGGCCGCCGAGGTGGTCGCGGAGCACCGCAGCGAGCTGGTGGAGCTGGACCGGGTGATCGGGGACGCTGACCACGGCGAGAACCTGAGCCGCGGCTTCACCGCGATGGTCGCCGCGCTGGAGACGGAGGTGCCACCGACTCCCGCCGCAGTGCTGAAGCTCGCGGCCACCACGTTGATCTCCAAGGTCGGTGGCGCGGCGGGTCCGTTGTACGGCACGGCTTTCCTGCGTGCGTCGGCGAAACTCGGTGACGCCGCGGTGCTTGATCCGCCGTTGCTGATCGAAGCGCTGCGCGCCGCGCTGGAAGGCGTGCAGGCGCGGGGCAAGGCGGTCGGCGGGGACGCGACGATGGTCGACGCGCTGATCCCGGCCCTGTCCGCGGCCGAAGGGGCGGCCGGTGGCTCGGTGGCCGAGGTGCTCACCGCCGCGGCGGAAGCGGCCGATCGCGGCGCGGAGTCCACTGTGGACCTGGTGCCACGCAAGGGCCGGGCGTCCTATCTCGGCGAACGGGCGGTGGGGCACATGGACCCGGGCGCGCGCTCGACCGCGTTGCTGCTGCACGCTTTCGCGGAGGCGGCCCGGTGACCGTCGGAATCGTTCTCGTGTCGCACAGCGCGAAACTGGCCGAGGGGCTGGCCGAGCTGGCCGGTCAGATGGCGCCCGACGTACGCATCGTGCCCGCCGGCGGGCTGTCCGACGACGGCGGTCTCGGCACCGACTACGACGACGTCGTGGCCGCCACCCAGCGGGCCGATTCCGGCGACGGCGTGGTGCTGCTCTACGACCTGGGCAGCGCGCAGATGACCGCCGAGCTGGCCGTGGAGTCGCTCGCCGACCCTTCGGCCGCCGTGGTCGCGGATGCGCCGCTGGTGGAAGGCGCCGTGGCGGCGGCGGTGGCCGCCCAGTCGGGCGCGAACCGCAAGGCGGTGGGCGAGGCGGCAGCAGGCGCCGGTCTCGCGCCCGACCTGGCGGCCGTCGAAGCCTCCGCGGACGACGGCGGTGAGGAGAAGGCGTTCACGCTGACCAACGACGTCGGCCTGCACGCGCGTCCGGCGGCCGTGCTGGTGCGCAGCCTGGCCGGGTTCGAGGCGGACGTCTCAGTACGGCTGGGCGCGCGCGAGGCAGACGCACACAGCGTGCTGGCGTTGATGTCGCTGGGTGCGCGGCAGGGGGACCGGATCGTGGTCCGGGCCTGCGGGCCGCAGGCCGCCGAGGCGCTCGCCAAGGTGACCGAGCTGGTGGGCACGAACTTCGGCGAGTGATTCCGGGGCGGGCTCCGGCGGCAATCCACCGGAGCCCGTGATCCGGTGCGTGCAGTCCGAAGTGGACGGCTTTACGGGGGCGGTAAGAGCGGGCCGCCCGCCCAGTGCTGGAAGACCAGATTCGTGTGTACGCGGGCGATTTCGTCGCGGGCGGTCAGCTCGTCGAGCACGAGGCGCTGCAGTTCGCCGGCGGAGGCGACGGCGACGTGGGCGAGGAAATCGTCCGGGCCGGTCAGGTGGTAGACCGCGCGGACTTCGGGCAGGCCGAGCAGGTGCCGGACGAACGCGTCGACCAGCGGCCGCCGGTGTGGCCGGACCTGCACGAACAGGAACGCCTCCAGGGGGCGCCCGAGTTTTGCGGCGTCCACGGCGGCGTGCTGGCCGGTGATCACGCCCGTCTCGCGCAGCCGGTTGACCCGGTCCAGGCAGGTGGAGGGCGCGATCCCGACCGCCGCCGCGAGATCCTTGTTGGTGATCCGGGCATCGTTCTGCAGCTGACGCAGGATCTCAAGATCAACCGGACTCAGTTCGACGGAAGCAGTCATGCGCGAACGATATCCGAAATCCTTGCCCGGAATCCGGTGAAGAACCGACGATACGGCTATGACCTCCTCGCTGCACACACGTGCCGTCCACGCCGGTCGCGACGATCTCGCGGGCCTCGGCCTGCACGCCGCCCCGATCGATTTCTCCACCACCTACCCCTCGCGGGACAGTGCCGAGGAGGCCCGGAGGATCGACGCGTTCGCCGCGGGCGAGGACGTCACCGGGATTTACGGCCGGATCGGCAATCCGACGGTCGAGCGGTTCGAGCTGGCGCTCGCCGAACTGGAGGGCTTCGACCACGCGGTCGCGTTCGCCAGCGGGATGGCCGCCGTGTCGGCCTGCCTGCTTTCCGCGGTGATGCAAGGGAAACCGCACATCGTCGGCGTCCGCCCGCTTTACGGCGGCACGGACCACCTGCTCACCACCGGACTGCTCGGCACCGAGGTCACCTGGACCGCCCCGGAGGACGTGGCCGGTGCGCTGCGGCCGGACACCGGGCTGGTCTTCGTGGAGAGCCCGGCGAACCCGACCCTGTCCGAACTCGATCTCGCCGCGCTGGTGGAAACCTGTGGCGCGGTGCCGGTCCTGGTGGACAACACCTTCGCCACGCCGGTGCTGCAGCGGCCCGGACAGCACGGGGCGCGGCTGGTGCTGCACAGCGCCACGAAGTTCCTCGGTGGTCACGGCGACGTGATGGGTGGCGTGGTCGCCTGCGGTGCCGAGGAAGCCGCCCGCCTGCGTGGCCTGCGGTTCGCGACCGGCGGCGTCCTGCACCCGCTTGCCGGATATCTGTTGCTACGCGGCCTTTCCACCCTGCCACTGCGGGTCAAGGCCGCCTCGGCGACCGCGGCCGGACTCGTCGGACGGCTTGCCACGCACCCCGCGGTGCACGCCGTGCACTACCCGAAACTGGGCGGCCCGCTCATCTCCTTCGAGGTGACCGGCGACCCGCACGCGGTGATCGGCGCGGTCCGGCTGATCACTCCCGCGGTGAGCCTCGGCAGCGTCGACACGCTCATCCAGCACCCGGCGTCACTGACACACCGCATCGTCGCCGAGGACGATCGCACCGGTTCCGGCATCACCGCCCGCCTGCTCCGGCTGTCAGTGGGACTGGAGGACGTCGAGGACCTGTGGCTGGATCTGGACCAGGCGCTGAAATCCTGCTAACCGCCGCAACAGCCGCCTCCGCAGCACCCGCCGGACGGGGCGGGGGCGGCTGAACCGGTGAGCGCGACCGTGGTCAGCAGCTTGACGGTGTCGGTGTGGCCGCCGGGGCACAGCGCGGGCGAGCCGGATTCGCTCATCGGCCGCTGAAGCTCGAACGTCTCGGTGCAGTCGCGGCAGCGGTAGGCGTAGGTGGGCATGCGGTGATTATCGCCGCTCGTGCCCGGCGGTGGGAAGCTGTCGGGGTGGATGTACCTCACTACGCGGATGTTCCGCACCTCGGCCAGGTCGTTCCGTCCCTGCTCGCCGCGCTGGGCGTGCCCGGGGAGGCGAGCACGCTCGTGGTACCCGAGTGCCGCAGCGCCTGCGTACTGCTCGTCGACGGGCTTGGTTGGCAGCTGCTGGCCGAGCATGCGACCGACGCGCCGGTGCTGACGGAGCTGGCGAAGAGCCCGCTGCGCGCGGGGTACCCGTCGACCACGGCGGCCGGCCTCGCGGCCATCGGTACCGGCCTCGCGTCCGGCGAACATGGGATGGTCGGCTATACCTTCGAGGTGCCCGGCGCCGGCGTGCTGAACGCCCTGCGCTGGCGTTCACACGAGGACGGCAGCGATCTGCGCGGTGCGCTGCCTCCACGTGACGTACAACCGTTGCCCACGACGTTCGAGCGCGCGGCCGCCGCCGGACTCGATGCCGTCGCGGTGTCGTCCGCCCAGTTCGCAGACACGGCGATGACCAAAGCGACGCAGGGCGGCGCGCGGTACGCCGGTGTACACGCGCTCGGCGACCTCGCCGCGCGTACGCTGGAAGTGTTGTCGTCACGGGCTTTCTGCTACGCCTACCATGGCGAGCTGGACCTTGTCGGGCACCTGTACGGCCCCGGTTCGACCGCGTGGCGAATGCAGCTGCGACAGGTCGACCGTCTTGTGGAGTCGATTGTGGACGGTCTACCACCCGGTGCTGTGCTAGCCGTCGTCGCCGACCACGGCATGGTGCGTATCGGGGAGAAATTCGACCTCGAAGCCACTCCGGAACTACTCGTCGGCGTACGCGCTTTCGGTGGCGAGGTGCGAGCACGGCACGTGTACACCGAACCGGGCGCCGAAGCCGACGTACGCCAGGCATGGCAGACCGTACTCGGCGACCGTGCGTGGGTCCGCTCCCGCGACGAGGCGATCGAGGAAGGCTGGTTCGGCACCGTCAGCGACCGCGTACGCCCCCGGATCGGCAACGTGGTAGCCGCGGCGTGTGGGACCTTCGGCATGGTTCGCGAACTCGGGGAGGCGGTCGAATCGTCCCTGCTCGGCCAGCACGGTTCGTTCACCGAGGCGGAACAGCTGGTGCCGCTGGTGCTGGCGGCGGGGTGAGTGACCCGTCTCGACGGCCCCGGACAGCCGGTACCGCCGATCCTTGCGACGGACCGAGCCCTTACCGTTGCTCGCGTGCCCCGACGCAACCGCCCCGGCCGGGCCCGCCCCGGACCGGCCGAACGACCGGACCCCGGCGCGGTCGGCGGCTGGGCAAGCACCGAATCGGCGCCCGATGGGGATTGGCTGGTGCGCACCGTCCCCGGCGCGCAGGCGGGCAAGACCTACCGTTGCCCCGGCTGCGATCACGAGATCCGCCCCGGCACCCCGCACCTGGTGACCTGGCCCGCCGATGACACCGGCGGAGTCGCCGATCGCAGGCACTGGCACCGCCCGTGCTGGGCCGCCCGCGCCCGCCGCCGCCCCGGCCGGTGACGTTCTCGCCCGGAAAACCCCACGGCGCCGACACTTCCGGCCGCACACGCCGCTCGTCCGGCGAACCACGGACAACGTCCACAATGGACGTGACTCCGGAGGATGTCCGAGCCACGGCCGCTCAGCTCACCGCCGGGTACCCGGCTGGCGCCGCTCACAGCCTCAGGCCCGGCTCACCGCCGCGCGCCCGGCTGGCGCCGCGGCATGAACGCTGGGCATCCGCGTTCGTGCCGCATGCTCGGCTGGCTGCAGCTCACCCTGGACACTGCCACTCACCGGACTCGTTGCCCCTCCATCCAGCTCACGCCGGACACCCGCGTTCATGGCGGGTACCCGGCTCACCGCCGCACGCCGTTCACCGCCGCATGGGGCTGACGCTCGCCACCCGGCCCATCCCGTTCCACACCCCTCGAAGGTAACTCCCAGGTACGACAGAATCCCGCCATGACCGAACTGCCCCTCCTGCTGCTGCACGCCTTCCCGCTCGACGCCCGGATGTGGGACCAGGTGCGCGCACCACTGGCCGAACGGATCCGCGTGATCACGCCCGACCAGCGCGGTTTCGGACGCAGCCCGTTGCCGGAGACCGAACGCGAGCCGGACCTCGCCGACGCCGCCCGCGACGTGCTCGCGTTGCTCGACAAACTCGGTCTCGACCGGGTGGTGCTCGGCGGTTGCTCGATGGGCGGCTACCTGACGATGGCCCTCCTCCGCCTCGCGCCGGAACGCGTCGGCGGACTGGTCCTGATCGACACCAAGGCGGCCGCCGACACCCCGGAAGCCGCGCAGAACCGGCTCGACCTGGCGAACCGCGCCGAGGCCGAAGGCATCACCGGCTGGCTGGCCGAGCGGAACCTGCCCGCCCTGCTCGCGGACACCGCGGCACCGGAGGTCGTCGAGCGGGTGCGCGGGCTGATCGACGCCCAGCCGCCGTCCGGCGTCGCCTGGGCCGCCCGCGCGATGCGGAACCGGCCGGACGCCACGGACGTGCTGCGGCAGGCCGAAGTCCCGGCGCTGGTGATCGTCGGCGAGCGGGATGCGCTCACCCCGCTCGATGCCGCGAACACGATGGTCGGAGCGTTGCCGGACCCGACACTTGCCGTCATCCCGGACGCCGGGCACCTGACCCCGCTCGAAGCCCCTGCGAGCGTCACAGAGGCAATCCTCGGCTGGTACCCGGTCAGCTGAAGCCGGCCATCAGCTTCCGCAGCACGGTGTGGGAAGCGCTCCGCGATGAGGAGCCGCCAAGCGACAGCGAACAGCTCGCGAAGCTGCGTACACGTGGCAAGAGCTGCTTCGTCTGCTTCGCCGGGGCACGCGGCCAGCATCTCCGGAATGCCTTGCTTCGCGAGAATCGCCAGATCCCACTCAAGCGGTCCGCGCCAGCATGGTCCGTCAGCGGTCGCCAGGAGGTTGCCCGGGTGCGCGTCGCCGTGCAGCGGGCGGCCCGGTGCCGGCAGGAGGTTCTCGGCCAGCCGCAGGGTTTCCGTCCATATCCGGTCGCTCGCTCCGGGTGGCAGCGTCGCGGTCCGGTCGGCCATGCGCAGCAGCTCGTCCGCCGGGCCGCGTGGAGGCAATTCGCCCGGATAGTCACGCAGGGCGTCGTGCACCTGCGCCAGAGACCTTACGGTCTCCCTCACCCCGTGCCGATGGTCCGGGATCGTGGCGGGTCCAGTTCCAGAGCGTGACCGGCAGTCCGGCCGCGAAATGCGGTCCGGCCGGGGGATCCGTGGTCGGTGAGACGACGCGCACACCACGTTCGGTGAGGTACGTCGACATCGCCACGTCACGCGCGAGCCACGGGGTCGGGTCCGGCCGCAGCAGACGCGTGGTGCCGGGTACCCGTGCGATCGCCGGACCCATTCTCACCAGCACGTTCGATCGTTCGTGGAGGACCTCGGCGCGATCGGCGGGAACCCCGGGGCGGCGCCCGGGCGGCGACCGCCGCGGCGGTGTGGGACCCGGTCATCCGGCGATCTGAGCAGCCGGTGCGAGCGACTGTCGGTGACGAGGGCTACGATCCTCCCGAGCCGCTCGGATCAGGCCAGTCCTGAGCCCGGACGACCCGGACGATGACCACCACAAGGCTGCAGTGTTGGAGGCAGGAGTGACGGCCGTAGCCCCGAAGCCGATCGCAACGCGCCCGTATCCCGCGCGCGAGTCGGTAAAGGGTTCGTACCTGCTGCGGTTGTTCCGCACGACGGACCACAAACAGATCGGGATCATGTACCTGGTCACGTCGTTCGCCTTCTTCATGGCGGGCGGCGCGATGGCCATGCTGATCCGCACGGAGCTGGCCCGGCCAGGGCAGCAGTTCCTCTCCCAGGAGCAGTACAACCAGCTGTTCACCATGCACGGCACGGTGATGCTGCTGCTCTACGCCACCCCGATCCTGTTCGGGTTCGCGAACTTCATCCTGCCGCTGCAGATCGGCTCGCCGGACGTCGCCTTCCCGCGGCTGAACGCGTTCTCCTACTGGCTGTACCTGTTCGGCGGCCTGATCGTGCTGTCCGGCTTCCTCACCCCGGGTGGCTCGGCCGACTTCGGCTGGTTCGCCTACACGCCGCTCTCGGACGCGATCCACTCGCCCGGCGTCGGCGCCGACCTGTGGATCGCCGGTCTGGCGGTGTCCGGTCTGGGCACCATCCTGGGTGCGGTCAACATGATCACCACCGTGGTCTGCCTGCGTGCGCCCGGCATGACCATGTACCGGATGCCGATCTTCACCTGGAACATCCTGATCACCAGCATCCTGATCCTGCTCGCCTTCCCGATCCTGACCGCGGCTCTGTTCGGCCTGCTGGCGGATCGACATCTGGGCGCGCACGTGTTCGACCCGGCCAATGGCGGGGTGATCCTCTGGCAACACTTGTTCTGGTTCTTCGGCCATCCAGAGGTATATATCGTCGCGCTGCCGTTCTTCGGGATCGTGTCGGAGATCTTCCCGGTGTTCAGCCGCAAACCGGTGTTCGGCTACAAGGGCCTGGTCTTCGCGACGCTGGCGATCGCCGCCCTGTCCGTGGCGGTGTGGGCGCACCACATGTATGCCACCGGCGCCGTGCTGCTGCCCTTCTTCTCCTTCATGACGTTCCTCATCGCGGTGCCGACCGGTGTGAAGTTCTTCAACTGGATCGGCACGATGTGGAAGGGCCAGCTGTCCTTCGAGACGCCGATGATCTTCTCGATGGGCTTCATCGTCACGTTCCTCTTCGGCGGCCTGACCGGCATCCTGCTGGCCGCGCCGGCGATCGACTTCCACGTGTCGGACAGCTACTTCGTGGTGGCGCACTTCCACTACGTGCTCTACGGCACGATCGTGTTCGCGACCTTCGCCGGGATCTACTTCTGGTTCCCGAAGATCACCGGCCGGATGATGGACGAGAAGCTCGGGAAGTGGCACTTCTGGACCACGTTCATCGGCTTCCACGCCACGTTCCTGGTGCAGCACTGGCTCGGTGCGGAGGGCATGCCCCGCCGCTACGCGGACTATCTCGCCAGCGACGGGTTCACCACGCTGAACACGATCTCCACGATCGGCGCGTACATCCTCGGCGCGTCCACGCTGCCGTTCATCTGGAACGTGTTCAAGAGCTACCGCTACGGCGAGATCGTGACCGTCGACGACCCGTGGGGCTACGGCAACTCCCTGGAGTGGGCCACGTCCTGCCCGCCGCCGCGGCACAACTTCACCGAGCTGCCCCGGATCCGCTCCGAGCGTCCGGCGTTCGAGCTGCATTACCCGCACATGGTGGAGCGGCTGCACACCGAAGGCGAGATCGGGTTCTTCGGCAAGCCACGTCATGTGGCCGCGCCTTCGCAGAAGCTGGTCGAGGCCACCATGCCCGGTGACCACGACAAGGACAACGCGAGCGAGAAGTAGCCTCGCGGCAGACCTCGAACGAGGCGGGCGCCCCTCCACCAGGGCCGCCCGCCTCTTTCGTGCCCGGAAAAGCTGTGAAGGGTCCCTTCACGGACGCTGCGGCTGTGAAGGGTCCCTTCACAGCTCCTCCGAACCGCCCACAATCGCTCGTTCGTGGAGTGCGGGTGTGAAGCCGGGCACGCGGGCATGCTGCATTCCGGCCGAGGGGGCCAGACTGGTCGGGTCTCGCATCCGCCTTACGAGGGAGAGCTCCCAGTGACCCAGACTCCCGTGCTCATCACCACCACCGGGCCGGACAAGCCGGGTGTTTCGTCCGTGCTGTTCGCCGTGCTCACCCGGCACGACGTCGACGTGCTCGACGTCGAACAGGTGGTGATCCGGGGGCAGCTGGTGCTGGGTGTGCTGGCCGGCGTCTATCGCGATCCGGAGGGGCTGCAGGAGTCCGTGGAACAGGCGATGGCGACCGTCGGGATGGAGGTCGAGGTCCGTATCGGCGACGCGATCGGTGCCGATCCGTTCGCGCTCGGGCGGCGCGACTCCTCGCACGTGCTGGTGGTGCTCGGGCGCCCGGTGACCGCGCGCGCGTTCTCCGAGGTGGCTCGCCGGCTGGCCTCGGTGGGCGCGAACATCGACTCGATCCGCAGCGTCGCCGACTACCCGGTGACCGGCCTGGAGCTGTACGTCTCGGTGCGCGAGGACAGCGAGATCGCCGACGCCGAACTGCGTTCCGAACTGGCCGACGCGGCCTCCAAGGCCGGCATCGACGTCGCGGTGGAGCGGGCGGGCATCACGCGCCGGGCGAAGCGGCTGGTCGTCTTCGACGTGGACTCCACGTTGGTGCAGGGCGAAGTGATCGAGATGCTGGGCGCGCACGCCGGCGTCGAGGAGCAGGTCCGCGAGATCACCGAGGCTGCCATGCGCGGCGAGCTGAACTTCACCGAATCGCTCGAACGCCGGGTGGCGCTGCTGGCCGGGCTGCCGGCCTCGGTGATGGACGAGGTCGCCGCCCAGCTCGAACTCACGCCCGGCGCCCGCACCACGGTGCGCACGCTCAAGCGGATGGGCTTCCGCTGCGGTGTGGTGTCCGGCGGGTTCTCGCAGATCATCGAGCACCTGGTGGCGGATCTCGGGCTGGACTTCGCGGCCGCGAACGAACTTGAGGTGGTGGACGGCAAGCTCACCGGCCGCGTGACCGGCGAGGTCGTCGACCGCGCGGGCAAGGCGACCGCGTTGCGCCGGTTCGCCGGGGAGTACGGGGTTCCGCTCGGCGCCTGCGTCGCGGTCGGCGACGGGGCCAACGACATCGACATGCTCGCCGCCGCCGGGATGGGCGTGGCATTCAACGCGAAGCCCGCCCTCAAGGAGGTCGCGGACACCGCGATCTCCCACCCGTATCTGGACGCGGTGCTGTTCGTCCTCGGCGTCACCCGGGCCGAGGTGGAGGCGGCGGACGCGGCGGACGGGCTCGATCTGGTGCGCCAGTGAGCCGGATTCTCGAACCACTGCGCAGCCGTTACGCATACTGGCTGGGCATGCCCGCGGAGGCGACGTCCGACACCTCCGACGAGGATCCGGACCAGGTGCGCGCGATGCCGATCGTTCTGCGCATCGAACGTGCCGAGCCGCCCGGCCGGACCGCGTTGCTGGAGGCGGCTGCTGCGGCCGCGGTCGCGGTCTGCCTGGACGAGCGTTCCGAGGCCGGCGGGGAATGGGCCGAACCCGTAAATCTCTGGCTGGACAATCGGATCCGGAAGGTTTCCCGGCGGGCTCGTGGGGCGCATTGGCGGGCGGTGCTCGACTTGCCCGGAGTCACCGTGGAAGTCGGCGGGGCGGAGGTCCGGGCACTGGTACCGGGGCTGGTTTCCCAAGCGCCGAAAGAGGTTTCCCGGTTGCAGATCTCCGGGAGCGAGCTGCCGATGGATACGCCCGGAGCGGCTCCGGGCGGTGTGCCGGTGCTGCTGCTCAATCCCGACGTGGCGATGACTGTCGGGAAGGCTGCCGCTCAGGTCGGGCACGCCACGATGATTCTCGCGTCGCTGCTGCCGGACGAGGCGTTGGGTGCGTGGGCGGCGCGGGGGTATCGGGTGGCGGTGCGGACGCCTTCTTTGGCGCGGTGGAAGGAATTGTGCCCGATCGAGGATCCGGAAGGGGGCTGGCGGAACGATCGGGTGGTGGCGGTGCGCGACGCCGGGTTCACCGAGGTGGAGCCGGGGACCATTACCGTGCTCGCGCAGTATCCGGAGGGCGGGATTTCGGGATGACGCTTGAAGTACTGCGCGAGGGCAAGCATCGGTTCGTCGGGCGTAACGATCGTGGGGCGGAGGTCGTGCTGGGGAGGGCCGGGGCGGAGGGGGCGTTCTCCCCGGTGGAGTTGCTGCAGATCGCGGTGGCGGGGTGTTCCGCGGTGACGGCGGAGGAGCTGATCGTGCGGAGGGTGGGGGAGGACGCGGAGTTCCGGGTGGTGGTGAGTGCGGATCGGCGGGTGGGGGTGGCGGAGCTGGACGGGGTCCGGGTGGTGTTCGAGGTGGATCTGGCGGGACTGGCCGGGGATGTTCGGGAGGGGATGGTCCGGGCGGTGGAACGTGCGGTGGAGCGGTTGTGCACGGTGCGGAGGACCTTGGTGAAGGGGGTGCCAGTGGTGGAGGAGTTCCCCGGCTCCCAGCGGTGAGCGGGCACCTCGGGCGTAATAAGGCTGTGAAGGGTCCCTTCACAGCCTCTGAGTCCGTGAAGGGTCCCTTCACAGCCAGCGGCGATGGGTGGGCGGCGAACTGCGTCAGCTTTGCCAGACCACGTAGGCCTGGTCGGCGTCGGTGGTCATGGCTTCGATGAAACGGTCGTTGTCGAAGCCGGGGAGGGTTTGCAGGCGTTCGATCAGGGCGTCGGCTGCGGGGTCGCCGCTGGGGATGGCGGTGCCTTTGCCATCGGAGCCGACGAGCATGAAGAAGACGTCCTCGTTCCAGGGGCCATCGGGGATGACTCTGACCATCACGGACTGCAAATCCGACCACGTGACGGCCTCTTCGCTGCCATCGGCAAGCGTGCGCCGCACCCCGGTGTCGTCGACACTGACGGTCCGGGATCGTGCGCTGGACGGATCCTGGGTCAACCGGTGCTCCCTGTCGTAAACGTTGCCGATTACCGTACTCGCCGGGTCCTCACCCGGTCTCATGCGGGCGCGGCCGCGTCCAGTCGCTTCAACGCATCGCGCGCGACCTGCGGGTCCGTGGTGGGCCAGAACGGCGCCAGAGACGCACGCAGGAATCCGCCGTAGCGGGCAGTGGCCAGCCGCGAATCCAGCACCGCGATCACCCCGCGGTCGTCGATCGCGCGGTGCAGCCGGCCGGTGCCCTGTGCGAGCAGCAGCGCGGCATGCGTCGCGGCGACGGTGAGGAAGCCGTTGCCGCCCCTGGCTTCCACGGCGCGCTGCCGGGCCGAGGACACCGGATCGTCCGGCCGCGGGAACGGGATCCGGTCCACCACTACCAGCTGCAGCGACGGGCCGGGCACATCCACGCCCTGCCACAGGGTGAGCGTGCCGAACAGGCAGGTCCGCGGGTCCTCGCTGAACTGCCGCACCAGCAGCCCGGTGGCATCGTCGCCCTGGCACAGCACCGGATGGTCGAGCCGTTCGCGCATGGCCGCGCTGGCCTGCTTCGCCGCGCGCATCGAGGAGAACAGCCCGAGGGTGCGTCCGCCGGCGGCCTCCACCAGCTCGGCCAGCTCGTCCAAAGTGGACTCGCCGAGGCCGTCGCGGCCCGGTGAGGGCAGGTGCTTGGCCACGTACAGGATGCCGTTGCGCCGGTGGTCGAACGGCGAGCCGACATCGAGGCCGGTCCACTTCGGCCCGCTGTCCTCGTCCGCGGGTGCTTCCTTGTCGGTGGCCGTGCCGGGCGACTTCTCCACCCGGGCACCGGACGGCGGCAGGCCCCACTGCCGAGCCATGGTGTCGAACGCGCCGCCGAGGGTGAGCGTCGCCGAGGTGAGCACGGTGGTGTGCTGATTGAACACCCGCTCACGCAGCAGCCCGGCCACGCCGAGCGGGGCGACTTTCAACGCCGGCGGACGCGGGTTGGCCGAGTACTTGTCGCCGGTGAGCCACACGACGTCGCGCTGATGGGCCTGATCGTCGGTGTACGCGTCGAGCAGCCGTACCGCGACATCGTGCACCTCTTCCACCAGCGAACGCGCGAGCTTGCGCGCGGTGGCCTCGTCGACGTCTTCCTTACGGTCGGAGCCCAGCGCGGTGAGGCATTCCTTCGCCGCGTCGCGCACCGCCGGGATCGCGCCCTTCAACGCCTGCGGCAGGGTGTCCAGCCTGCCCGCGGGCAGATCGTCGAGAATCAGCGCCAGGCCGTCGGAGGATTCCAGCAGCCGGTCCGCGATCGCGGCGTCCATCACCCGGCCGCAGCGACGCGCGGCGGAGGCGGCCATCGCGCTGGTCAGCTCCCCGGTCGCGACGGAGGTGACCCGGTCCACCAGATCGTGTGCCTCGTCGATGATCACCAGATCGTGGTCGGGCAGCACCTGATAGCCCTGGAGCGCGTCGATGGCCAGCAACGCGTGGTTGGTGACCACCACATCGGCCTTGCCCGCCTCCGCACGCGCGCGCTCGGCGAAGCAGTCCGTGCCGATCGGGCAGCGGTTCACGCCGAGGCACTCCCTCGCGGTGACCGAGATCTGGCGCCAGGCCTGATCCGACACCCCGGGCACGAGTTCGTCCCGGTCACCGGTCTCGGTGTCGGAGGACCACTCGTGCAGCCGGGTGATCTCCTTGCCCATCCGGGAGACCGCGAACGGATCGAACAGCTGCGCGTCCTCGGGCTCGTCGGCCGGGCCGGTGTCGAGCCGGTGCAGGCACAGATAATTGCGGCGGCCCTTGAGAATGGCGAAGGTCGGCGTGCGGCCGAGCGGCTTCTTCAGCGCCTTGGCCAGCCGCGGCAGATCCCGGTCCACCAGCTGGCGCTGCAGGGCGATGGTGGCGGTCGAGACGACCACCGTGGTGTCCTTCTCCACCGCGTGCCGGATCGCCGGGACCAGGTATGCCAGGGACTTCCCGGTGCCGGTGCCCGCCTGCACGGCGAGATGCTCCCCGGTGCGGATCGCGTGGCCGACGGCATCGGCCATCTTGACCTGGCCGGGACGCTCGGCGCCGCCGACGGACTCCACTGCGTGGGTCAGGAGTTCGAGGACGCCGGGGAAATCGGTTCGGGCGGGCACAGCCAGACACGATAGCCGTCGTCCCCGACAGGATCACCGCTCCGGCGCGAACGGGCCGTTCGCGCCGGAGCGGCGGAACGCGTCAGTCCTGCTTGCGCAGCCGCGAAACCGCGGCCCACGCCAGCGGCAGCACACCGGCCGCGACGACGATCTTCAGCAGGTCACCGATCAGGAACGGCACCACGCCCTTGCCGAACGCGGTGGCGAAGTCGTAGTGCGCGGCGGCCATCAGCCAGGGCACGCCGAACGCATAAATCACCACATTGCCCAGCGCCATGGTCCCCGCCATGCGCAACGGCGTGCGGTCACCACCGCGGCGGGCGAGTGCACCGACGAGCGCACCGGCGAACACGAACCCGACGATGTACCCCGCCGAAGCACCCGACAGCCCGGAAGTCGCGCCCTGGAACCACGGCACGCCGACCGCGCCGACGAGCAAGTACAGCAGCAGCGAAGCTGCGCCACGGCGCATGCCGAGCGTCGCACCCACCAGCAATGCGGCGAAGGTCTGGCCGGTCATCGGCACCGGCGTACCCGGCAGCGGGATCACCAGCTGCGCCGCCGCGCCGGTCAGCACGGCGCCCCCGGCCACCAGCGTCAGGTCGCGCACGAGTGCGCCAGGCACGAGATCGGCCAGCACCTGGCGGCGGCCGGTGAGGGAAAGCGACGACACGGGACCTCCCACGACGAAAACGGACGTCCAGGCAGGTTAACGCTCGCTAGCCTGACCGGGCGGCACAAGTTGCGTTCCTCACGACGCCACACGTCCGGGTGGTGTAGGGGCGGTGGCGTTTGGCCCCACCACCGCGCTGCCGATCTCGATGCACGGGCGAAGGGAGAACGATGCGCGCACGGGTCCGTTCGACGGGAACGCTGGTAACGGTGCTGACCGGACTATTGCTGGGTACGGCCGCCCACGCTGCCGAGGTGACCTCCACCGGGTGGGGTTCCGCGGGCAGCCTCGACTTGCTGGTGGACGGCGAGCACGTCGTCACCGGCGAGCTGGCTCGCTGCGATGCCGACGGGCCGTTGTCCGCGCGCAGCGACGGCGGCGTCGCGGGCAATGTCGCGGACTTCGGGTTCGGCGGCTCCACCTGCGGGCGTACGGGCGCGGTGGCCACCGCGCAGGGGGGTGGACAGCGATTCGAGACCGATCTCCTACGCCGCTGGGGCGGCCCGGTGCTGAAGGTCCGCACGTACTCCTCGGGCTGCTCGACCACCGAGTCCGGCAGCACCGGTTCGATGTCCATCGGTGAGGTCTCCGGGCTCACGGTGCCGTCTTCGATCCCCGCGAACTACTCGATCACCATCCCCGGCGGTGAAGCGGGCACAGCAATGGCCACGGTCACGCTGAACGAGACTGTCACGCCACAGCCGGCCGACGGCAGCCTCGTCACGCACGCTATGCACCTGAAGCTGTTCCCACAAGGCGGCCCGGCGAGCGGGGACCTCTACCTCGGCACTGCGGCGTGCAACCCGTACGGCAAGGGTGGTCAGCCGGGTGGCAAGGCGGGTGCACCGGAGTAGGCGACGTCCGCTTCGTCGAAGTCCTTCAGCGTCGCGTCCACAGTGGCCCGTGAGCCGCCAACGGTGAGGTCCAGCAGCACGCGTACGCCGAAACCAGCGCGCGCTGCGTCGAGCGCGGTGGCGCGTACGCAGAAGTCCGTGGCGATGCCGACCACGTCGACGTCGGTCACGCTCCGCGCGTGCAGCCACTCTTCGAGCGTCTCGCCCGTGCGGGACTTCCCCTCGAAGCCGGAGTACGCAGCTTCGTATTCGCCCTTCGAGAACACTTCCTCGATCGGGACGATGTCGAGCGCCGGATGGAACGAAGCACCGGCCGTGCCCACGACGCAGTGCGGCGGCCAGCTGTGGTTGAAGTCTGGCGTTTCGCTGAAGTGGTCGCCCGGATCGATGTGGTGGTCGCGCGTGGCCACCACGTGCACATAGCCGCCCGCGGCCAGGTGCTGTGAGATGGCTTCGGCGGCTGCCGCCCCACCGGGCAGGCCGAGCGACCCGCCCTCGCAGAAGTCGTTCTGTACGTCCACCACGATCAGCGCGGTTCCCATGGCCTGCTCTCCCTACAGAAACGTCGTCGGTATCGCGGGCTCGCCGTGGGAGAGCTTCAAACCTTCCCACGGCAGGCTGACTTGCGCACGTCGCAACCGGGCGCGCGCGTCGTCCAGTGTGGGCAGATCCTCCACCGCTTGGCCACCGCGCACCAGGGGTATCTGCAGGTCGCGGTCGTACTCCTCGGCCGCCGGACGCTCCGCGGCAGCCGTCCACACAACCTCTTCGACTGCGGTGCCGGTAGCGCGGTGCCGCCGTAGCGCGTGCTTACGCCCGCCGCGGGACTCCTTGTGCGTACTGCGTTTCGCGACCGGACGGCCGTCCACTTCGACCAGCTTGTAGACCATGCCCGCCGTCGGCGCGCCCGAGCCGGTGACTACCGACGTACCGACGCCGTACGCGTCCACCGGCTCTGCGCGCAGCGCCGCGATGGCGTGCTCGTCGAGGTCCCCCGACACGACGATGCGGGTGTCCTTGGCGCCCAGGGAGTCCAGCTGATCACGAGCCTTGCGCGCGAGCGGCCCGACGTCACCGGAGTCGATCCGGATCGCGCCCAGGTCGGTTCCCGCCACTCGTACAGCGGCTTCGATTCCGGCGGTGATGTCGTACGTGTCGACGAGCAAGGTGGTGTCCGCGCCCATTTTTTCGACCTGCGCGCGGAACGCGGCTTCTTCGCTGTCGTGCAGGAGCATGAAGGCGTGCGCGACGGTGCCACGCGTGGGAATGTCGTAGCGACGGCCGGCTTCGAGGTTGGACGTGGTCGCGAAGCCGGCCAGGTACGCGGCCCTTGCCGCGGCGACGGCCGCGTACTCGTGCGTACGCCGTCCGCCCATCTCGATGATCGGCCGTCCGTGCGCGGCGCCCGCCATCCGCGCCGCTGCCGACGCAATGGCACTGTCGTGGTTCAGGATCGACAGCGTCAGCGTCTCCAGCACCACGGCTTCGGCGAAACTGCCGGTGACGGTAAGGATCGGGGAGCCGGGGAAGTACAGCTCGCCTTCGGGGTAGCCGTCGATGTCGCCGCTGAACTCGTAGTCCGCCAGCCAGGACAGCGTCGCAGGGTCCACGACAGCGGTCTGTTCGAGCACGGTCAGCTCGGCGTCGGTGAACCGGAAGTCGGCGATCGCGTCGAGCACGCGCGCTGTGCCGGCCACGACGCCGTAGCGCCGTCCGTCCGGCAGCCGCCGCGCGAAGACTTCGAACACGCACGGACGGTCCGCTGTGCCGTCCGCGAGGGCGCTAGCCAGCATGGTCAGCTCGTAGTGGTCGGTGAGCAGCGCCGTGCTGGCGCTGGTGACCGGCTCGGGTGAACCCATGGGATCACCCTATTCACCCGTACGGCCGGACCTGGCGCGGCGTACCGGGTTACCGTCGTGACACCATGGGGTGCATGTCCACGCCTGTTGCCTCCGAACAGACGCAGGTCGATCCACTCGGGGCCGACGTCACCGAATCCGACCAGCCGTGGCGGACCGTCGTGTGGAACGATCCGGTCAACCTCATGTCGTACGTGACGTACGTGTTCCAGAAGCTGTTCGGCTATAGCCGGGACCACGCCACCAAGCTGATGCTCGACGTACACCACAAGGGCCGGGCGATCGTGTCGTCCGGCGCCAAGGAGAAGGTGGAGACCGACGTGGCGAAACTGCAGGCCGCGGGGCTGTGGGCGACCATGGAGCAGCCCTCGTGAAGGCCTGGCGCCGCAAGGGAGAAGTCATCCTCGCCGGGTTCGAGCAGCAGGAGGCCGCGGTGCTGCGCGGCCTGGTCGGACAGCTGGAGGACATGCTGCGCGCGCGGGGCGAAGAAGCCCCGCAGGACGAGCTGGCCGAGCTGACCGGCATCCGGACCGGCCCCAGCGAGGCGCCGGACGACCCGGTGCTCTCCCGGCTGCTGCCGGACTTCCACCGGCTCGACCCGGACAACCCGAGCCGGGACGACCTCGACTCCGCTGCCGCGATGCGCTCCCTGCACGAACCGGAGCTGCTGGAGGCCAAGGTCGGCGTCGCCAAGACCGTGCTCGACACGCTCCCACGCGACGGCGGCCAGGTACGGCTGAGCTTCGAGCAGGCCGACGCATGGCTCGGCGCGCTGAACGACGTACGGCTCGCGCTGGGTACCGCGCTCGACGTCACCGACGACATGCCGGACGAACTGCCGGACGACGATCCGCGCGCCCCGCACCTCGGCGTCTATCACTGGCTGACCTGGGTGCAGGAGACGCTGATCCAAGCGGTCACCGCGTGAACGCGATCACCGACGTGCCGGGGGTGCTCGTCGGGCACCACCAGCGCCTCGGCGAAGGCTGGGCGACCGGTACGACTGTGGTCCTGGTGCCGGACGGTGCCGTCGGCGCGGTCGATCAGCGTGGCGGTGCCCCCGGTACCCGCGAGACCGACCTGTTGAAGCCGGAAAACCTCGTACAGCGGGTGAACGCGGTCTGCTTGTCCGGTGGAAGCGCGTACGGCCTCGCTGCGGCCGACGGTGTGATGCGCTGGCTCAGCGAGCGCAACCTGGGTTTCCCGGTCGGCGAGCAGCCGCACGAAGTCGTGCCGATCGTGCCTGGAGCCGTGCTGTTCGATCTTCCACGCAGCGGGTGGGGCAATCGCCCGGACGCCGGCTTCGGCTACGCGGCCTGCGAAGCCGCCACGACGACCGTCGCGCAGGGCACAGTCGGCGCCGGCAGCGGCGCTGTCGTCGGCTCGCTCAAGGGCGGCATTGGGACGGCGAGCGAGCGGGTCGGCGAGGTGACGGTCGGCGCGATCGCCGCAGTGAACGCAGCCGGTGAGGCAGTGGACTTCAAGACCGGCCGGGCCTTCGCCGCGGACCACGAGGTGGACGGCGAGTTCGGCGTCCGCTGGCCGGACCGGCCTGGCGCCGTACCTGGGCAGCGCACCGACCTGAACACCACAGTCGGCGTCGTGGCCTGCGACGCGGCCCTTTCGAAGGCCGAAGCACGCCGTCTCGCCGTGTCCGCCCAGGACGGCCTGGCGCGCGCGGTCCGTCCGGCACACAGCATGTTCGACGGGGACACGGTGTACGCGCTGGCCACCGGTACACGCGAGCTGCCGCAACAGTCCGGTTCCTTCGCGAGCGCCGCACGCGCGGGCGCGTTGGACGCGCTGTGCTCGGCCGCCGCACGGGTCTTCGCCCGCGCGATGGTGCACGGCCTCCTCGCCGCGACGGCAGCCGGGGGAGTAGCTGCCTATCGCGACGTATGGCCGGAGGCCTTCGGCCCTTCGTGACCGGTTTGGAGGTGGCGTGCGCCACTTCTCGCCATGTGGACAGCCAAGGTCCACGACCTAAGATGTCGGTGTGCTCCGGATCCGCCGTGAACTCGTCGACCAGATCGTCGCCCACGCCCGTCGTGATCACCCCGACGAGGCGTGCGGGGTGATCGCCGGCCCGGTGGGGTCCGATCGGCCGGAACGGTTCGTGCCGATGCTGAACTCGGCCCGTTCGCCCACGTTCTACCAGTTCGACTCCGGCGAGCAGCTCGAGCTGTACCGGGAGATGGACGCGAACGACGAGGCACCGGTGGTGATCTACCACTCGCACACCGCGACCGAGGCCTACCCCTCGCGCACCGACGCGAACATCGCCGGTGAGCCGGAGGCGCACTATGTGCTCGTCTCCACCAAGGACCCCGATTCGCACGAGTTCCGCTCGTACCGGATCGTGGACGCCGAGATCACCGAGGAACCGGTCGAGATCCTCGACTGAGCTGCCGGAATAAGTGCGGCGCCGGCAGCGTCGAGCCCAAGGCGTCCGCGAGAAGAACCCACCGGAGGTAGAAACCCATGGCCGTGACCGTCTCCATCCCGACCATCCTGCGTACGCACACCGGCGGCGAGAAGTCCGTCGCAGCGGCGGGCAAGACCGTCCTCGAGGTGATCGACGACGTCGAGTCGCGCCACGCCGGGATCAAGGCGCGCCTGGTCAAGGAGGAGAAGCTGCACCGCTTCATCAACGTGTACGTCAACGACGAGGACGTACGCTTCGCCGGTGGTCTCGAGGCCGAGGTGAAGGACGGCGACACGCTCACCATCCTGCCCGCCGTGGCCGGTGGCGCGCGCTGAGCCGATGGCCCGTTACGAGTCGCTTCTCGACGCGCTCGGCGGCACCCCTCTCGTCGGGCTGCCGCGGCTGTCGCCGACGCACGACGTGCGGCTGTGGGCGAAGCTGGAGGACCGCAACCCGACCGGCTCGATCAAGGACCGCCCCGCGCTGGCCATGATCGAGGCGGCCGAAAAGGAAGGCCGGCTTCGGCGCGGGTCCACCATCCTGGAGCCGACCTCGGGCAACACCGGGATCTCGCTCGCCATGGCCGCCAAGCTCAAGGGCTACGGCCTGGTGTGCGTGATGCCCGAGAACACGTCTAGCGAACGCAAGCAGCTGTTGCAGGCGTACGGCGCGCGGATCGTGTTCTCCCCGGCTGCGGGCGGTTCGAACGAAGCGGTGCGGCGAGCCAAGGAGCTGTCCGAGCAGAACCCGGACTGGGTGATGCTCTACCAGTACGGCAACCCCGCCAACGCCGACGCGCACTACCGTGGCACCGGCCCGGAGCTGCTGAAGGACTTGCCGACGCTCACGCACTTCGTCGGCGGTCTCGGCACCACCGGCACGCTCGTGGGCGTGGGCCGGTACCTACACGAGGCGAAGCCGGACGTACAGATCATCGCGGCCGAGCCGCGGTACGGCGAACTCGTGTACGGGCTGCGAAACCTCGACGAAGGCTTCGTACCCGAGCTGTACGACCCCACCGTGCTGAACGGCCGCTACTCCGTCGGCGCGTACGACGCACTTCGCCGCACGCGCGAGCTGCTGGAGCACGAAGGCATCTTCGCCGGCATCTCCACCGGCGCGGTGCTACACGCGGCACTCGCGGTAGCTGAGAAAGCCGCAGCGAAAGGCGAAAAAGCCGACGTCGCCTTCGTCGTCGCAGACGGTGGCTGGAAATACCTCTCCACCGGCGCGTACGCAGGTTCGCTGGACGAAGCAGCCGAGCGCCTCGACGGCCAGCTCTGGGCCTGAGCGACAGCCCGTCACGGCCGCTGATGGCCGTGACGGGCGCTCGAGCCGGGACCCCACCTCAGGGATCAGGGATTTCACCCGAGGCGAGAGACACCGGCCGCGTCGTAACCTGGAGGCGTGAGCACATTGCCTCCCCTTCCGACGCCGCCCACGGGTGGTGGTGCGAATCAGGCCACGGACGTGGCGAAGCGGATCCTGCCGCCGAATCCGAAGGCCGCGGCGTTCGTCGCGCTGGGTTTCACCTTGGTGCTCTACCTGGTGGAGTTGGCCGACGTGATTCTGCCGGGGGATCTGGACCACGCCGGGATCGTGTCGCGGCAGGCCGGTGGGCTCGACGGCGTCCTCTGGGCGCCGCTGCTGCACGCCGGCTGGTCGCACCTGTTCTCCAACACGGTGCCGGTACTGGTGTTCTCGTTCCTCGCGATGGCCGCGGGCATCGGCCGCTGGGTGGTGGTCACCGCGATCATCTGGCTGGTGTCCGGGCTCGGCGTGTGGCTCGTGGGGCCGGCCGATACCTACACCGTCGGGGCTTCCGGGCTCGCCTTCGGCTGGCTGGCCTACCTGCTGGTGCGGGGGTTGTTCCACCGCTCGATGCCCCAGATCCTGGTCGCCGTGGTGCTGCTCGGGGTGTGGAGCGGGATGCTGTGGGGCCTGTTGCCGGGCGACCCGGGCGTCTCTTGGCAGGGGCATCTGTTCGGCGCGCTCGCCGGCGTCCTCGCGGCGTGGCTGACTTCACGTGGGGAGCGAGGTAAAGCGGCGAAGGCGCTTCCGGCGTCTCCCGGTAACCTCGGGGCGTGAGTTCCCCCGACGCGCCCATCGGTGTCTTCGATTCCGGCGTCGGTGGTCTCACCGTCGCGCGCTCGATCCTTGAGCTGCTGCCCGCCGAGAAGCTGCGCTACGTCGGTGACACCGCCCGCAACCCGTACGGTCCGCTCCCCATTGCCACAGCACGCGCGTACGCGCTCGAAGCGCTCGACAGTCTCGTCGAGAGTGGCGTGAAGGCGTTGGTGATCGCGTGCAACACGGCTTCGGCAGCGTGCTTGCGTGACGCGCGCGAGCGCTACGACGTACCAGTGGTGGAAGTCGTGTTGCCGGCCGCGCGGAGGGCTGCGGTGGCCACACACAGTGGGCGCGTAGGCGTGATCGGCACCGAGGGCACAGTGCGTTCGAGAGCTTACGACGACGCCTTCGCGGCGGCTCCGGACGTACGGCTCACCAGTGTGGCTTGCCCACGCTTCGTCGACTTCGTCGAGCGCGGAATCACGTCGGGGCGGCAGATCCTTGGGCTCGCGCAGGGATACCTGCAGCCGTTGCTCGAAGCCGAGGTGGACACGCTCGTACTCGGGTGTACGCACTATCCGCTGCTGTCCGGCGTGCTGCAGATCGTCATGGGCCAGGACGTCACTCTGGTTTCGAGTGCCGACGAGACCGCGAAGGATCTCTACCGTGTGCTCACTGAGCGCGAACTGCTGGTGGAGCGAGCCGACGCGCCGCAACACGAGTTCGTCGCGACCGGTTCGCCGGAACCGTTCACCAGGCTGGCGCAGCGGTTCATGGGTTTCGCGCCTGGTGTGCTGGCTCCGGCCAGCGCGTGACGGCGGAGTTAGGGTGTCGGGGTGCGACTGACGATCCTCGGGTGCTCCGGCAGCGTCCCCGGGCCGAATGCCGCCGCGTCCGGGTACCTGTTGGAGGCGGAGGGCTTCCGGCTCGGGCTCGAACTCGGGAACGGGGCGTTCGCTCAGCTCCAGACCGTGCTCGATCCGTTCGAACTAGACGCGCTTCTCCTGTCGCACTTGCATTCCGACCATTGCGCAGACGTCAACGCGCTCACCGTGTTGCGGCGCTACCACCCGGCACCGCCGTACCCGGCCCGGCCACGGCGGTTGCCGGTGTATGCGCCGCCCGACGCTCCTTCGCGTCTCGGGCATCTATACGCGGCCGACGCTGCCGAACGAGCATCCGTGGATCTGTCGGACGTGTACGAGTTCCATGCGCTGCGCGAAGAGACCGTGGTGATCGGGCCGTTCGACGTCACGGCAGTAGCGGTCTATCACCCGACGCCGGCGTTCGGCCTGCGCATTACGTACGGCGGCAGCATCCTCGCGTACACCGGTGATACCGGGAAGTGCCGCGTACTCGGCGAGCTGGCCGATGGCGTCGACGTACTGCTTTCTGAAGCGTCTTGGACGGATGGTGAGAACCGGCCCAAGGGCGTGCACCTTTCCGGTAAAGAAGCCGGTGAGCTGGCCAAGGAAGCCGGGGTCGGGCGGTTGCTGCTCACCCACATCGCGCCGTGGACCGACCGGCAGGCGGTGCTCGCCGAGGCACGGGCGGTCTTTCCCGAAGCCGAGCTGGTGAGCCAGGGCGCGGTCTACGAGATCTGATCGCGGTTCTGTCGGGGGAAGGGCCTACAGTGCACCCCGTGGCGAGAAAAGACGGCAGGACCGACGACCAGCTCCGCGAGATCAAGATCACCCGTGGTTTCCAGAAGTGGCCGGCCGGTTCGGTGCTCATCGAGTTCGGCAACACCCGCGTGCTGTGCGCGGCCAGCGTCACCGAGGGCGTGCCGCGCTGGCGGGCCGGCTCCGGGCTGGGCTGGGTGACCGCGGAGTACGCGATGCTGCCCTCGGCGACCAACACCCGCAGCGACCGCGAATCGGTGAAGGGCCGCATCGGCGGGCGTACGCACGAGATCTCCCGGCTCATCGGCCGTTCGCTGCGGGCCTGCATCGACCTGGCCGCCCTCGGCGAGAACACGATCGTGATCGACTGCGACGTGATCCAGGCCGACGGTGGCACCCGCACCGCCGCCGTGACCGGTGGTTACGTGGCGCTGGCCGACGCGGTCACCTGGCTGGCCGCGGCGAACCGGCTGAACGACCCGAAGCCCCTGTCGGCTTCGGTGGCCGCCGTGAGCGTCGGCGTGGTCGACGGTCGCGTACGCCTGGACCTCCCGTACGAGGAGGACGCGCGCGCCGAGGTGGACATGAACGTGGTCGCCACCGATGCCGGCACGCTGATCGAGGTGCAGGGCACCGGCGAGGGCGCCACCTTTGCCAGGTCCACCTTGGACACCATGCTGGACCTGGCGCAGGCCGGCTGCGCGGAGCTGACCGTCAAGCAGAACGAGGCGCTCGCCCTGCCCTATCCCGGTGAACTGCCCGAACCCCGGCCGGGCAAGAAGAAGGGTGCGAAATGACCCGGGTCCTGCTGGCCACCCGCAATCAGAAGAAACTCGGTGAACTGCGGCGGATCCTGGCCGCGGAGGGTATCGCCGGAATCGAGATCGTCGGATTGGCCGACATTCCGGAATTCCCGGAGGCCCCGGAAACCGCCCCCGATTTCGAAGGCAATGCGGTAGCCAAGGCCCGGGACGCGGTGGCCGCCACCGGCCTGCCCGCCATCGCCGACGATTCCGGCCTGGCCGTGGACGCGTTGAACGGAATGCCCGGCGTCCTCTCCGCCCGCTGGTCCGGAAAACACGGGGACGACGAAGCGAACCTGAACCTGGTGCTGGCCCAGCTGACCGACACCCCCGCCGCCCGCCGCGGCGCCGCCTTCGTCTGCGCTGCCGCTCTCGTCACCCCCGCCGGCAAGGAAACCATCGTCCGAGCTGAATGGCGCGGCACCCTCACCACGGAGAAACGGGGCACCAACGGCTTCGGCTACGACCCCATCTTCACCCCCGACGGCAAGAACAAGACCTCGGCAGAACTCCACCCCGCCGAAAAAGACGAACAATCCCACCGAGGCAAAGCCCTACGCGCTTTACTCCCGGAAATAGCAAAACTGGCCACCGCGTAACCCACCACGAAGTCGCACCAGCGCGCCCACACCTCCCCGCACCCCGATCCGAAGCCTCCACACGGGCTGCTCCAGGCCGTAGCCACAACCCCTTCGGGTTGCCCATCTCCCGGAGGAATTGTCAGCAACCGATAAGCCCTTCCCCGCCGGCTCGCCCGGAAGAGAAAACCCCCTTATCCTCACCGGCATGTGCGCCGACATCCTCCTGGCCGAGGACGACCGGAAACAAGCCGATCTGGTCCGGCTCTACCTGGAGCGCGAGCAGCACACCGTCACCATCGTCCCGGACGGGCGCCAGGCGCTCACCCACCTCCGCACCCACCCGCCGGACCTGGTCATCCTCGACGTCATGCTCCCCGGCATGACCGGCCTGGAGATCTGCCGCACGATCCGCCGCGAGTCCGCCCTCCCGGTCCTCATGCTGACCGCCAGGTCCACTGAGGACGATCTCATTCGCGGCCTGGACCAGGGCGCCGACGACTACCTCACCAAGCCCTACAGCCCGCGCGAGCTGATGGCCCGCGTCCGCACGCTGCTGCGCCGCACCCAGCCCGGCCGCACGAACGGCATCCTTCAGGTCGGCACCCTCACCGTCGATCCGATCCGGCACGAAGTCACCGTCGGCGAGCGCCAGATCGAAACGACCCCGGGCGAGTTCCGCCTGCTGGAGATCATGGCCGCGTACCCGGACCAGGTGTTCACCCGCGGGCAGTTGCTGGAGCGCCTGCACGGTTTCGACCGCTACATCACCCAGCGCGCGATCGACGTGCACGTGATGAACCTGCGCAAGAAGATCGAGCCGTCGCCGCGGAAACCGGTTCGCCTGCTGACCGTCTACGGCGTCGGCTACAAGCTGACCGCGCCCGATGCGCCGTAGCGTCCTCGTCCGGCTCATCGCGGTCTCCGCCCTGGTCGCGGTGTGCGCGATCGCCGCGACCGCGTGGCTCGCCGCGCGCACCACGTCGGGCGCGATCGAGCGGGAACAAGGTCAGGTCTTCGCCGAGGACGGCACGATCTACCAAGGTTTGCTGGAGTACGCGGCGAAGCATCCGCACTGGGGCGGTGTGGCGGAGACCGTCCGGAACTATGCGGAGAAGACCGGCCGCCGTGTCACCCTCACCACACCGCAAGGCCAGGTGATCGCCAGCTCCGACCCGGATCCCGGGCGGCTGCCCGAGCAGCCGTCGGTGGTGATCGATCCGTTGTCGGTGGATGCGGGCCTTGGCGTGCAGTCCACTGCGGACCGGATCGATCCGGAGGCCGTCGGTCCCTACGCTCTGCCGCCCGACGAGCGCGAGAAGTTGACGGTGATCGCGAACCGGGTCCTGCGGTGCGTGCGCCTGAACACCGGGCTCGGCGCGGTGGAGGTTTCGCCGAGCGGTCATCCGCGGGTGACCGGTCCCGATCCGGCTTATCTGGCGCGGTGCAACGGTTCGGATCTGGACGACCCGACCGGCACCGAGCAGGCCGCGCTGAACCGGTTGACCGATCTGGTGAACGCCTGCCTCGGCCGCAACGATCACACCGTGGCGACCGCGAAGTTGCCGCTGGTCTGGACCTTCGACGGGCCGGTCCTGAACTCCACCGACCAGACCGCGCTCAACTGTCTCGGCTCGGCCCGCCGCGAGCAGCTGACCCCGCACGTCGCACCGGCGGCTTGGCTCTTTATCACCGAAAACGGTGGTGCCGCACCGCCGAGCGGGTTCACGCTGTCCACCGACAACCAGATCCGGCTCGCCGGGGTGGCCGGCGGGATCCTGCTACTGACCGTGATCGTCACGGGGCTGGCCTCGATCCGGCTGATCCGCCCGCTGCACGCGCTGACCGGTGCGGCACAGCGGATGGGCGCCGGGGAGTCCGGCGCCCGCGTGCGGGTCGAGGGGAAGGACGAGATCGCCAAGCTGGCCAAGGCATTCAACGATATGGCCGCGGCACGCGAGCAGCTGGAGAGCGCGCGCAAGGCGATGGTCGGCGACATCGCGCACGAGCTGCGTACCCCGCTGGCCACCATCCGCGGCTGGCTGGAAGCCGTGCAGGACGGGGTGAGCCGGATGGACGGCGAGCTGGTCGCCTCGTTGCTGGAGGAAGCCGTGCACCTGCAGCACATCGTCGACGACCTGCAGGACCTGGCGCTCGCGGACGCCGGGGCGCTGCGCGTGCATCCGGAACCGATCGACGCGGACTCGCTGCTGGCCCAGCTCGCCTCGGCACACGCGGCGCGCATCGCGGACGCCGGCCTGACACTGACCACGGTGCCGCCGTCCGATCCCGCGATCACCGCGGACCCCGTGCGGTTGCGGCAGACGCTGGACAACCTGGTCTCCAACGCCGTGCGGCACACCCCGCGCGGTGGCTCGATCACCGTCACCGGCCGCCGCGAGGGTGACGACGTCGTGTTCGAGGTGGCCGACACCGGCGAAGGGATCTCGGCCGAGAACCTGCCGCACGTGTTCGACCGGTTCTGGCGGGCCGATCCGTCCCGCAGCCGCAGTTCCGGCGGCAGCGGCCTGGGGCTGGCCATCGTGCGCAACCTCGTCGAGGCGCACGGCGGCACCGTCGCCGCGGCCAGCACGCCGGGCCGCGGTACCACCTTCACCCTGCGTCTCCCCGCGGATCCGGCCTCCATGCCTCCCCACTGAAGGCTGTGAAGGGTCCCTTCACGGACTCAGAAGCCGTGAAGGGACCCTTCACGGCACCGCCGGTGTGGAGAAGGTGCGTTCAGGAGGCGAGCCCGAGGTCCCGGATCAGCTTGGCGACGTGGCTGGTCGCGCGGACGTTGTAGAGCGCCTTGGCGATCTTGCCGTCCGCGTCGATGATGAAGGTCGAGCGGATCACGCCCTGCACGATGCGGCCGTAGTTCTTCTTCTCGCCGAACGCACCCCACGCGGTGAGCACCTGCCTGTCCGGATCGGACAGCAGCGGGAAGGTCAGTCCCTCGGCCTCGACGAACTTGGCGAGCTTCTCCGGCTTGTCCGGGGAGACGCCGAGCACCTGGAAGCCGGCGTCGTTCAGCTCGGCGAGGTGGTCGCGGAAGTCGCAGGCCTGCTTCGTGCAGCCGGGCGTGCCCGCGGCCGGGTAGAAATACACCACCACGGACTCGCCGCGGAAGTCACTCAGCGAGACGTCCTTGCCGGTGCTGTCGGGCAGAGTGAAGCCGGGAGCGGGGTCGCCGGGGGAAAGTCGCTCGGTCATGAGCGCAGCGTAATTCAGGCGGTGCCGCCGTAGGAGACCACGGCGGGTTCGCCTGCGCTCGGCCGCAGCCACAACTCCAGCCGGGCGGCCTGCGCGGGTACCGCGAACGCGATGGTGAACTGGGCCGAGCGGCCGGGCAGCAGATCCTTGCTCGCGTCCGTGACGCCGCCTAGGCCCTGGGTGGCGTCCACGACCTGCTTGGCCTGCTGCCCGCCGATGGCAGCGGTGATCGCCAGCCCGGAGAGGCGATAGGTGTCCGAGCCGTCGTTGCGCACTTCGACGGCGAACGACGCGGCGCGCGGGCTGCGCGGGTAAGCCGCCGCGCTCGGCTGGAACGAAACCGGCGCGGACACCGAAACGGTGATCCCGCTGGTGAACCGGTGCTCGGCGCCGAACTGCAGCTCGCCGGCGGCCGGTGCGGTGGCGGGCTTGGCGGGCGCCCCGGCCGAGCCGCCGGAATCCGTGCCGAACGCGGCGGTGCTCTGCCGGATGTCGACCCCGCAGGCCGTCGCCAGGCACAGCAGGCAGGCGGACAGCAACAGCTTCAGGGTGCGCGGGGGCGCCATCGCGGTTTACTCCAGTCGGGGTGGGGCGGGGAGTCCGTTCGGATCAATTGCCAGACGAACCCGGTCCACTCTGACCGCACTCGCAGCTGCACGGGCGGGAAGACGCGGACCTGGTGTACAGCCGTGGCCGATCCGTGATCGAAGAAGCACTGGGCGTGACAGTCGTCACTGAAGTGCAACTCAGACGGCGAACGCGAACAACAGGATGAATACTGCGACGCCCCCGCCCCAGGCGACGATCAGCCAGCCGAAGTCGCGGACCGGGTCGACCGCCCGGCTCTCCTCTCCCGGGACGTACACCCCGCGGTTCTCGAACCAATCCGCGCAGGTGCGCAGGAGGTGCAGGGGATTACGTGATGGCACGGGCACCTCCCTGGTCTGGCTGCCGCCCCAGCCTACGGGCGGGGCCGATGAGCGCGCTCGCGACTGACCCGGGGAGGGTGAAGGCCGCGCGCCGATTGCGTTGCGACCGTCGATCTGCGCTGGTCGGCGCCATGATCGTCCACTCGGGAAAAGTATTCCTTGACTTGAATATTCTCAGTGGTGAATACTCCTTCTCATGGAACGGATCGCTGCCGCACTCGGGGATGCCGCCCGGTGGCGGCTGGTGGAGTTGCTCGCCGAGCGGCCCCGCACAGTCGGCGAGCTGGCCGAGCTGGCCGGCCTGCGGCAGCCGCAGGCGACGAAGCATCTGCAGACCCTTGCGCGGGCCGGGCTGGTCGCGGTGTTCCCGCTTGGCCAGCGGCGGGTCTACGCCGCCGAAGCCGGCCCGTTGGAGCAGCTCGCGCGGCGGGTGCGGGAAATGGTGCACGCCATCGCCGAACAGGAGGGGGACCGTGACGTGCTCAGCCGGTATCGGGCCGCCATCGAGGCGGAAACCGTCGCGGCAGAAGGAGACCGGTGGGCGGACGGACGCTTCTTCACGTTTCGGCGTTCGCTGGACGCGTCGCCGGAGGTCGTCTGGCGGCAGTGGATCGAGCCGGAGCGCTTGGCGCGCTGGTGGGCTCCGCCGTCGATGACGGTCGCCGAGTGCGTGCTCGAACCCTGGCCGGGTGGCCGGGCGGTACTCGAATACCGCGACGGTGACGGGCGGTACCGCTCCGAAGGAACGGTCCACTCCGCGACGGAACCCGCTCAGCTAGCGTTCGAGCTGTCGGTGCTGGACGCGACCGGCGCGGCCTTCTTCACCGGCCACTACGACGTGACGCTGACCGCGGTATCCGGCGGGACCCGGTTGCGGCTGGACCTGCGCATTACTGACCTCACCGTCGAGGCGGTGCCGTTCATCGCCGGGATCGAGACCGGCTGGGAACAAGTGCTCGACAACCTCGCCGCCGTTATCGGGGGCACACTGGGAAAGGAAAAGAAATGACCACGACCCGAAGAGTCACCGCGAACCTGAGCCTCACCCTTGACGGCCGCTACCACGGCCCGGGCGGCCCCGCCGACCTGAGCGCGATCGTGCCGTACGCGGTCAGCGAAACCGGCCGCAACCACCTCACCCGCATTTGGCAGCAGGCGACCACGGCCTTGCTCGGCCGCGGCAACGCCGAGGGATTCGTCGGCTACTGGTCGGCCGTCGCCGACGACGAGACGGCCGACCCCCGTGATCGCGGATACGCGAAATGGCTGACCAGCGTGGAAAAAGTCGTCCTGTCGACCACCTGGACCGAGCCGCCGTGGGACCACACTCTCGTGCGGAACGCCCCCGCGGCCGACGTCGTCGCCGAACTGAAGGCGGCGGGGGAGGGCGACATCCTGGTGAACAGCAGCGTCAGCGTGATCAAACCCCTGCTTTCGGCGGACCTGATCGATCGGCTGTACCTGATGATCTGCCCGGAAATCGCCGGCAGTGGCGCGCGGTTGTTCGAGGACGGCCTGCCGGGCACCAGGTGGACGCTCGCCGAAAAGGAAATCGGCGATCAGGGCGAACTCTCGCTGGTCTACGACCGCGTGCGCTGAGGGTCAGTTCCGGTAGCGGAACAGAATTCGTCCGCGGTCGAGGTCGTACGGGCCAGGGTGTCGGCAAAGTTGGTCGGGGACCCGGCAGTGGGCGATGCGGAGGTGTGTGCGACCACCTCGTGGCGTGCGCCGGACCGGTTTCGGGTCTGTGAAGGGTCCCTTCACAGACTC